>JAEHCY010000234.1 GCA_016880695.1 Chromatiaceae bacterium
CGCTCGTCGAGCTGCGCGGTTTCGTGAAAGTTCAGGTCCGGCTGCCTCAGCGCAACCTCGATCTGGCGGATGGCGGGTTCGAGCTCACCGTTGAGATAGTGATGCTCGGCGAGATGACGGTGGAAGCCGAAGGTGCCGCCGGCTCTTCGGTGGGCGTCGGAAAGGAGTTGCTGGATGCGGCTGTCATCGGGTCGCAGGCGGGCGGCCTGGTTCAGGGCGTTGATTGCCTGCTGCGGCTGGCTGGCCGCCATCGCGGCCTCGGCCTGTCCCATCAGGAGCGGATAGCTCGAGGGTTGGCGACGTAGGGAATCGGTGAGCTTACGCAGTGCCTCCGGCGCCTTGCCCGTGCGCTGATCGATCTGGGCATCGAGCAGGACGTAGGCCGCCTCGGTGGGCCTTTGCTGCAGCAGCCGTTTGGCCTCGTCGCGGGCGGGACCGGTTTTCCCCCCGCGCATCAGGGCCAGGGCATAGCCGTAGCGATCCGCTTCCTCGTTGCGATGGCGGTCGTCGGCAAGGGTGGCCCGGAAGTACTCCGCGGCCTTCTCCGGGCTGCCAAGGGAGCGTTCCCGCAGCCAGGCACGCACCAGGTGGTAGCGCAGGTCGTCGGGTCGCTGGCGGTAACCATAGCGGTCGGCCCGGTTGAGAGCCTCGGCGATGCGGTTCGATGTGACCGGATGGGTGCGCAGAAATTCCGGGGCACCGGTTTCGTAGATGCGGCTCGCTTTAGAGATGCGTTCGAAAAAGGCCGGCATGGCGTGGGGCTCGAAGTCTGCTGCGGCCAGGGAGCCGATGCCGATGCGGTCGGCCTCCTGTTCATTCTCGCGGGTGAAGTTAATCTGGTGCTGCGCGAGGGCCGCCTGTGCGCCCAGGGCTGCCGCGATCCCGGCATCGGGGGAGACTTGCGCGCCGAGGATGGCTGCGGCGATGAGCAGGGCGGTCGCCGGCCCCATCATTTTCTGTTGATCCTCGACGCTGCGCATGAGGTGGCGCTGGGTCACATGGGCAATCTCGTGGGCGATAACCGCAGCCAGCTCGCTCTCGCTCTCGGCGGAAACGATTAATCCGGAAAAAACGCCGATGTATCCGGCCGGGCCGGCGAAGGCATTCATTCCCGGGTCATCGAGGACGAAAAAGTAGTAGGGCGTCCCGCCGCCCTTCGCGCCGACAACCAGGCGCTTTCCCAGGGATTGGATGTAGTCTGTCACCAAGGGGTCGTCGAGGACCTTCATCGACTTGCGCACGCTGCGCATGAAGGCCTGACCCAGGCGCTGCTCCGACATCGGGGTCATCACCGCATCGGCGCTCGCGCCCATCTCGGGCAGCTCCAGGTTCAGGGCGCGGGTGGGCGCGGCAATCGTGCAAGCGAAGATCGCCAGCGCGAAGGGCAGCGCCCAGCCTTTACCGGTCAAACGTCGGCCAGTCGGTGCGCAGGTGGACCGGGTGTGGGCATGAGGGCTCATGGCGGAGTAGGGCAGGGCGGGTGTCCGGTGCTCTGAGCGGCACAACTCTCCCGAACGACAACCCACGGCTCGGGGAGTTCCGTCAGTTTAGCTGAATGCGCTGGCCCCAAGGGACCTTGCATCGACCCTTTACCAACCAGATGACCGGATAGGGTGGTTCCCGGGCGGGGAACTCCCCTTCGGCGTCCGTGAAATAGACCAGAAGATCGGGACGCAGGCCGGTATCTTCGACCCAGGTGAATACCGGCACAAAGCTGGTGCCCCCGCCCCCCTTCATCCCCTGGGGACGCCTGAACGTTTCCCAGGGCTCGAACACCCAGGGTGCTCCCTCGCAGAGTTTTGCGTCGCAGGGCAGGAGCCGGATGTGCGCCCGCACCTGGCCCTTCAACGCATCGATTTCCGCGATGAACTCTTCGATCTCGCCGTCTTTGATCGAACCGGAGGTATCCACGGCGACCACCAGGTCCAACTGATGACTACGCAGAGTAGGGAGGATGTAATCTCCCTCGCGCCGGGAGGGGCGCCGGTAGCTGTAGTCGTCCTGCGCTACGGCGCTCATGTAACGCGCGAGCAGCATGCGCCAGGGCAGTTGCGGTTGTAGCAGGTGGTCGATCATCCGCCGGAGCTCCCCGCCGAGCTTGCCATGCTGGAGGGCCTGTTGGGCGGCGCCCGCCATGCGCTGCTGCCACTGCACGGCCAAGGTCTCCTGCTCGTCGGGGCTGAGGGGCTGGGGCTCACCCGCGCGGCTCTCCTCCTCGTTCTGCGGGGACTCTTCGGGGCGGGACTCACCCTGCGGACTAGGCGGCTCGGGCCGTACCTGGGTTTCCGCTCGACCGCCTAGATTCTTCTCGGTCATGCCCAGGCGGTTGCCCCGGCTCTGGTTGTCCTGGTCATAGGCGTGCTTGTCGATCGTCTCGGAGGTGTCGTCGTCATCGATCAGCGGGTAGATCTCCTCGGCCGTCATCCCCTTGTATTGTGGTTGATGCAGAGCGTTGGGCGGTGGCTTTAGCCCGTCATCGATCAGGAGCGGGTTGATGGCGTGATCACAGGCCAGGTCCCACTTGCGGTGGATGCGGTGCTGACGTCGGGCGAAATGCGACAGGGCGCAGTGCAGGGCCTCATGTGCGAGCATGAACTGGGTCTGCTCCAGACTCAGGGCGGCAATGTAGTCGGGGTTGTAGTAGAAGGCGCGGGCGTCGGTGGCGGTGGTGGAACACCACGCGGACTGGGCGGCGCGCAGGGGTAGGCGCAGCACCAGGGCACCGAGGAAAGGCTTATCCAGGATCAGGCGGGTGCGCGCGGCGGCCAGCTTGGTCTCGATGGCTTGAACGTCCACCATGGCCACGCAACGGTCCTCTGTGTCAGTCGTAGAGCATTACGTCCGCAACCGCCTGGGCCCAGTCGGCGAAGGCGGGCACCTCGAACAGGGCGCTGCCGATGGCCCGATGCAGGTCGGAGACCAGCATGACCCCCATCTCCCGTTGGGGAAAGCGCCGTGCATAGCGCAGGATGTTTCCCAGCACTTCCAAGCGGAGGTCCGTCTCGCGCGCGCGGATGGCCCGGCCGACCAGAGCCGCGGCCACGGCGTATTGCAGATCGATCTCGCGGGGGACCGTTGTCTCCTCACCGGCGACGATGGCGTCGAGATCCGGCATCTGCCCGAGGCTGTTGACGAAGGCGTGGAGCTCGATCCCTGCCGCCGGCCCCACGCAGGCCTGTAAGGTGCCCTGCAACAGCTCGGGGTAATCCTCGAACTTGCGGAGTCCGCGGTGGGCGAACTCCCACGAGCGCGGTGTGGGAAAGGCCACCGGGTTGTGGGCAGGGTCGAAGTCGAATAGTAGCTCCGGGCGGAAGCGCAGAAAGGCGATTACGCGCTCGTCGATGCCTTTGGCGTAGGCCCAGGCCACCCAGTCGTCTAGGTGGGTCTCCACCTCGAAGTGGGAAAACCGGTTGGCCAGTGGGGCGGGCATGGTGTAGGTCACACCACGGTCGCCTTGGCGGTTGCCGGCGGCGAAGATGGCCCAGTGCGGAGGGACTTGATATTCCCCGAGGCGGCGGTCGAGGATGAGTTGGTAGGCGGCGGCGGAGACCGCCGGCGGTGCCGAGGTGATCTCATCGAGAAACAGGATGCCCGCGGAGCCATGATGGTTGGCATTTGGCAGCATCGCGGGCACTGCCCACTCCACGCGATCCCCAACCCTGAAGGGGATACCCCGAAGGTCGCTGGGCTCCATCTGCGAGAGCCGGATGTCGATGACTCGGACCCCGTGCCGCTCGGCAATCTGGGCCACCATCTGGGACTTGCCGACCCCTGGCGGACCCCAAAGCATGACTGGGGTATGCTGACCCTCGCGCGCGCTCAAAAACTCACGCTCGAGCACTTTGATCAGTTGGGCAGGACGCATCGTCGCCTTGGAGTTTTTCCGAGTTCTGCGCGAGAGATGAATTGCATCTGAGTCATATCATCTGGCGGCATCGGTACTCATGCCGCCTCTACCCGCCAGATGGGGCCGGCGAAGGGGGAGTGCAACCGCAACTGCTGCTGGCCTCCA
>JAEHCY010000235.1 GCA_016880695.1 Chromatiaceae bacterium
AGCCCCAGCAACGGCTCCACGGCCGCGATGGTCCCCAGGGCATCGAGGTAGCGTTCCAGGGAGGCGATCACCTGACGTCCCGCGGCCTCGATGGCTTCTTTCATGACCTCGCGGGAATGGTGGCGATTCACCAGCCCCGCCGCCAGGATGCGGCCCAGGGGCGAACCCTCCCGCATCTCCACCAGGCGTTGCGGCGTCAACTGCCCCTGGCGATGCAGTCGCCGGATGGTCCCGATGAGGTTATCCGGCATGATCCGGGCGCGCCGTAGGGTCCAGAGCCGTTCCAGAATGATCGCCAGCGCCACCACCGAAAGGGCGATGATGGGATACATCAGCCAGCCGCCGGCCTGAATCAGCTCGATCACAGTCGCACCCCATCCGGTGAGATTTTTGGAGCATTAGGGTTTGCCACGCCCCATCCTCTCCTGAGACGGCCCGCGTGGAGCCCGTATGATACTGAAAATGGGCTAGGGGCCAAAACCGCGCCCGGTTGGCCGCCAGTAGCGCCGTTCCTGCTCGCGGTAGAGCCCCGCCGCCGAAAGCCCGGACGTTGGGGAAAACTGAAAGCCGATGGCTCCCCAATCCGCCGTATTGAGAACCCTGGCGCCGACGGCCTCGATGCGGCGCAGTACCCGCTCCTTGGGAAAGCCGAAGCGATTGGCGTAGCCGGCGGAAATCAGCACGATCCCAGGATGCACGGCGCGGAGGAACCCCTGAGCGCTCGATCCGTCGCTGCCGTGGTGCGCCGCGACCAAGAGCGTGCTGCCGAGCTCACCGGGCCGTTCGCGTACCAGCCGATGCTCGACGGCACGACCGATGTCCCCCGTCAGCAAGAGACTTCCCGCCCCATTCTCCACTCGCATCACACAGGAGCTGTCGTTGCCTTGGTTGAGTGCATCCTCGCCCGGAGACAGGACCCGGAAGCTGACCCCATCCCACTCCCAGTGCTGCCCCCGTTGACAAGGCTCGGCCGCAACCCCCGGCAAGCGGTCAGGCTCGCCCGTGAGGATGCGATCGATCGCAAACCCCCGTCGCAGACCGGGCACTCCGCCGGCGTGGTCCTTGTCCGCATGGCTCAGCACCAGAAGATCGACCCGACTCAAGCCCTGGTGCTCGAGAAAGGGTCCGACCACCGCGCTTCCAGCATCGAATCCGGGCGCGAGCTCCGGCCCCAGATCGTAGATGATCAGGTGGTTCTCGGTACGCAGCACCACCGACAGCCCTTGGCCCACGTCCAGGAGCGTGGCCCAAAGCTCACCCTGACCCGGGCGGGGCGACTCGAACAGGACCACCGGCAGAAGCCCCAGGGCTCCCACCCAACGACCAGGCACACCGCGCGGTGCAAGCAGCAGAGCGACGGCGGCAAGGCTAAGCATCCAGACCCACCCCGGACGGAAGGATAGGCCGGCTACCGACCAGGGCTGAGCGGCGAACCAGTCCAGACCACCCACCAGCCAGCCGAGGAGTGACGCCGCCTGTTGCAGTACCCATGCGCAACCGGGCATGAGGCCGACCAGGGTCGCCAGGAGAAGCCCTGGGAGAATCGCCAGGCTGAACAGGGGCACCGCCACGAGATTGACCAGCGGTGCGACGGTCGAGGTGCGGCCGAAGAAGATGAGCAGCAACGGCAACAGACCCAACGCCACCACCCACTGCGCCCTTCCCCAGCGCCACCAGAGGCTCGCCTTGGTGTCGCGTCGCTGCATCCCGTAGAGCAGCGCGGCCACCGCCCCGAATGACAGCCAGAAACCGTAAGAGAGGACCGCCAGCGGATCGATGAGCAGCACCAGAAACAGGGCGAGGACCAGTCCGGCGATCGGCCGAACCTGCCGGGACACCCAGACCGCCCCCAGCACCAGGCTCACCATCACCAGCGCGCGCTGGGTGGATACGGCAAAGCCCGCCAGGGCGCTGTAGCTCAGGGCACTGGCCAAGCCCGCCAGCGCCGCCGCCCGGGGCGCCGCGATGCGCCGGCACAACCCTTCGCCACGGCTCCATAACAGGCGGGTGAGCAGAAAGAATATTCCGGCGATGATCCCCACGTTCAGACCCGATATCGCGATCAGGTGGTTGGTCCCCGTTCGCATCAGGCTGTCCCAGGTGGCCGCCGAGATCCCACTGCGTTCCCCGAGCACCAGCGCCTGCACCAGGCCAACCTCCGGACGATCGCCCAGCACCACCGCCAGGCGATCATTGAGATCTTGGCGCAATCGTCCGAGCCAGTAACCGCCGACACCTTCATCGAGGCGGCGGTTGTCGGCGCTCGTGCGCACGCCGCCAACCGCTCGCACGCCTTGCTGAAACAGCCAGCGCTCAGCGTCGAACCCGCCGGGGTTGGCGAAGCCATGAGGGCGGCGGAGCCGCACCGCGAGGTCCCAGGTCTCGCCCACCCTGAGCGGCGGCGTCTCTCCATACCAGCTCAAGCGCACGAGACCCGAAAACGGAACGATCTGCCCATCGCTTTGGGCTTCCCTGACCCGCAGGAGAAAACGCGTGGCCTTCTCCGACACCACGGGTATCCCAGCGATCTGGCCGGAAACCCGGATCTCGCGACCCTCGTATGGCGCGGGAAGGAGTTCGCACAGCACCCAGCAGGCGTGCAGGTAGGCCCAGAGGAAACCCGCCGCGGCGGCCAGAACCGGCCTCGCCCGGCACCAAAGCCCGGCAAGCGCTAGAGCGGCGAGAAAAACCAGCCCTGGAAGCAGCCCTGGCGGTAACTCCGGCAGGAATTGAAAGACCGCCACTCCGAGGGCAAAGCCAAGGCCGACCTGTACCAGCCCACCGCCGCAGCCCCTGGCCACCGGCTTCGCACCCTCCTGATCACCCGCTACCGCGACCGCCGTATCCCCCTCGGCAACTCTTCCCGGTTAACCCCCGCGCCGCGAGCAGGGCTTTCGCCTGTGGCGCAGATGGAATTCAGCCGCGAGGGGTCGGGGTCAAATGCTCACCGCGTTCAGCACACCGTCTTCCAGGCGCCAGACCTGGTCCATCCGCCGGGCCAGCGAGGAATCATGGGTGACCACCACGAAACTGGTCTCCTGCTCACGATTGAGCTCCAGCATCAGTTCATATATCTGCTCGGCGGTCACGCGATCGAGATTCCCAGTGGGCTCATCCGCCAGCACGCAGCGCGGCTGATTCACCAAAGCCCTGGCGACGGCAACGCGCTGACGCTCTCCCCCGGACAACTCCCCAGGCTTGTGGCGGGCCCGCGCCGCCAGCCCGACTCGCTCGAGAAGCGCCTTGGCCCGTTCGGCGGCCCGATCCGGTTGACAGCCTCCGATGAGGAGTGGTATCGCCACGTTCTCCAGCGCGGTGAACTCGGGCAGCAGGTGGTGGAACTGATAGACGAAGCCGAGGGTTTGGTTGCGCAACCTGCCCAGACGAACCTGATT
This sequence comes from Chromatiaceae bacterium, assembly GCA_016880695.1. Classification (GTDB taxonomy): domain Bacteria; phylum Pseudomonadota; class Gammaproteobacteria; order Chromatiales; family Chromatiaceae; genus JAEHCY01. The sequence goes on from JAEHCY010000235.1 coordinate 3,396, forward strand.
CAGGGTAGCAACATCGGTCCCGCCCATGAAGACTTGTCCTGCGGAGGGGCGGTCCAGTCCTCCCAGACAGTGCAACAGGGTGCTCTTGCCCGAGCCAGAGGCGCCGATCACCGCGATGCGGGAGCCGCGCGGCACCGCAATGTCCACCCCCTGCAGGACCTTGACCTCGGTGGGGCCTTGCCAGAAGGTCTTCACCAGAGCGCTGCACGCCAGCACCCAATCCTCACTCATAACGCAGCGCCTCTGCCGGGTCGGTGCGCGATGCCCGCCAGGCCGGATAAAGCGTTGCCATCAGGCTCATCACCAGCGCGCTCAATGCGATGAGGCCGACATCGCTCCAGTGCAGATCCGAGGGCAGCTGGCTGATGTAGTAGATCCCGGGATCGAGAAAGTGGACGTTGAAGACACGCTCAATCCAGGCCACGATGGGCTCCAGGTTAAGCGCAAGCAGCACCCCGCCCAGGGCGCCAAGGAGTGTGCCGGCGAGACCGATCGAGGCCCCCTGGACCATGAAGATGCCCATGATTCCGCTCGGGGATATGCCAAGGGTCCGCAGGATGGCGATGTCGGAACGTTTGTCGGTTACCACCATCACCAGCGTGGAGACGATATTGAAGGCGGCCACGGCAACGATTAGAAACAGGATGATGCTCATCATCCGCTTCTCCATCCGCAGTGCGGCAAAGAAGTTGCGGTGATGCTGTGTCCAGTCGGTGACCCGATAAAGGCCTGAAAGGCCCGCGGCCAGTTCCCGGGAAACCTCGGGTGCCCCAAACAGATCCCGCAGCTTGAGACGAACCCCGGTGATGCCCTCTTCGAGCTGCGCCAGCTTGGCGGCATCCTCGATGTTGAGAAACCCGGCACCGCGGTCATACTCCGCCATGCCGACCTCGAACAACCCGCTGACTGTGAGCCGCTTGAGTCGAGGCATCACTCCGACGGGCGTGACGCTCACCTGTGGGGTGACCACAGTCACCTTGTCCCCCGGACCGACACCGAGTGTGTAGGCCAAATCCCGCCCCAGCACCACGTTGAAGCTGCCGGGCTGTAGATCGTCGAGGGAACCCCGCTTCATGTGCTCACGCACCGCGGCCACCCGGTCCTCGAGATCCGGCCGGATACCCCGTAGGATCGCCCCGCTGACCTCCTGGCCGTTGGTCAGCATGCCCTGGATCTCCACGAAGGGGGCCGCACCGACCACCGCGGGATGCTGCTCCGCCTGCTCGAGAACCGCGGGCCATCCCTGCAACTCCCCGTTAGCGCCCTGAATGGTGGCATGGGAGGCCATACCGAGGATCCGCTCCTGGATCTCCTTGTGGAAACCGTTCATCACCGAGAGCACCACCACCAGCGCCACGATGCCCAGCATGATGCCGAGCATGGAGATCAGGGAGATGAAGGAGATGAAATGGTTGCGGCGCTTCGCCCGGGTATAGCGAAGCCCGATGTAGACAGGCAGGGGATGAAACATCGGGACATTAAACCACAAACGCCGACACCAACGGCGATCGACTTCGCCCTTTGTTGGGAAACGCGGCAGACGCAGCGACCGCGGCGAGGGCTGGGCAACGCCCGGGTGTCCACACCCTTCGGCGAGGTCCGCCGGCCCACCGACCGCGCGGACCTCACCGCCTAGGCGGAGAGCGTAAAGGGCTACTTCTCGTAGTAAGGGCTGTTGCCCGGAATATCCTTTTGCGCGTTGTATTGCTTGGGCAGTCGGTGTGCGATGCCCTTGTGGCAATCGATACAGGTCAGACCCTGGTCGGATGCCTCCTCGTGGCGCTTCTGGCTGCGACCTTCCTGCTTCGCGAAATTCATCGAGTCGTAGTCATGACAGTTGCGGCATTCACGGGAGTCCGTCTTCTTCATTGCCGTCCAAACATGCTGGGCCAACTCAAATCGTTTGGCGTCAAACTTTGCCGGCGTGTCCACCGAGCCCTTGAAATGATGGTAGAGCTCATTGGTGGCCTGCACCTTGCGGATGAGCTTATGCGTCCATTCCTTGGGTACGTGGCAATCCGGACAGGTGGCCCGTACCCCGGTGCGATTGCTGTAGTGGATGGTGTCGGTGTACTCCTTGTACACGTTGGCCTCCATCTCATGGCAGGAGATGCAGAATGCCTCCCGGTTGGTCCATTCCATAGCGGTGTTGAAACCGCCCCAGAGGATGATACCGAGAACGATGCCAATCACCAGGATGCCGGCGATTCCCCGCTTGCGCTCCGATTGCCCAGTGTTCATATGAGGTACTTCCGCATAGGTCGATAGTGGAGGGGAAGCCATGCCGTGCCACGCGCAGCACGGCAGGACGGGTTCACTTCCTGCCTTGGAATTCGTTCTTTACTAGAGGCGCCCCGCTCAACTGCGGCACGTGGCACTGGGTGCAGAACCAGCGACGCGACGAGATATTTTCAAGCTTCTTGCCGTCGCGATCGAGGTAGTGGCTATCGCCCACCCGAGGAGCCTTTTCCGTCTGGTAGGTCATCTCGCTGTGGCACTTGAGGCAGCCGTTGTTCTGTACGGTGATCTGGTACTTTTCGATCTCGTGCGGGATCATCGGGGGCTGCTCTTTGTAGCTACGCTCGATCCCGCCTTGCACCACCTCGACTTTTCTCTTCTCTGGGTCCGCAGACTTTTCCGGAACGGACTGACCGCTGATAGACTCAACGGCTAAGGCGCTGCCGCTGCCGACGAACAACGCGGCCGTGACCAGAATACCTATGAGTTTGCTTTTCATCGCACGCTCCACCATCGCTCTTAATTGGAAATCAAGCCCTCAACCGACCCGAGCCGCGCGGACTTCGGCGGCTCGCGATCCACCCGAACCGGCACCAACGCGACCCTTGTTGTCTGAGGTTGCCCGGGAAAACCGCCCCCCGAATTGAAACACCTCACGATCGCATACATCGATGCAGCGCCCGCAGTTGGTACAATTGATATCGAGGATCACCGGACCAAGCCCTTTTCCGGCGCCCTTGAGCGCCGGCCGAATGACCTGCGGCTCCGGGCAGACCTCGAAACAATCCATGCAGTCATCGCAAGCCTCGCGGCGAGCTGCCGACACCCGCAACAGACTCTTGAACGCCAACAAGCTGTAAAAAGCGCCCACGGGGCAGAGTCGACCACACCAGCCGTGCTTGGCGACCAGGAGATCGAACAGAAACACCCCCAGCAAAATGGTCCATGCCAGGCCCATGCCGAAAATGAGGCCCCGGTGTAACAGCGACACCGGGTTGAACAGCTCCCACACCAGGGTTCCCGTCCCTGCGGCAAGCACCAGCGTGAGCCCGAGAACCCAATAGCGTGTGGAGCGGGAGAGCTGCACGTTGGCCTTGAGGTTGAGCCTGCGGCGCACCCAGGCGGCGAGGTCGGTGATCAGGTTCACCGGACAGACCCAGGAGCAGAACACCCGCCCGCCGACGAGCAGGTAGAAGAGGATGACGATCAGGGTGCCGATGAAGGCGGTCATCTCCGGCACCTGTCCCGTCAGGAGAACCTGCGCAAGCAGATGAGGGTCCGTCAGGGGCAACCAGTCCAGGGTCAGGCTCGAGGAGAGGTTCCCCTTCACCAGCCAGACTCCTGCCAGGGGCCCCAAGAGGAACAGGGCGAGAATCCCGAGCTGACTAAAGCGCCGCCACAGCAGCCAGCGGTGCCGCTGCAACCAGCTCCGCCCCGCGCCTACCGTGGCTGTGGGATTGGTCCTGGTCATGGTTCCACACCCCGCTTGAGCGTCTCCAGTGACGCTGGGGCTTCGCCCTGGATCAGTCCTCGCCCTTGCAGCTCGTAGCGCATACCCTCGGGGAGGTTGTAACGATGCTCGATATCGGGTGTCACCAACGAGCCCCCTGCCTGCGCCTTCTCTTCCCAGCCCAGGCGGTAGTGGCGCCCGAGCTCACCCTTGGCCAGGCGCATCGGCAGGACCTTGATTGCGGCCTGTTCCAGAATGCAGGCCTCCTCGCACTTGCCGCAGCCGGTGCAGCGTTCGGAGTGCACCACCGGAATAAACAGGGCGTGCTTGCCCGAGCGCTCGTTGTGCTGCCGCTCGAGCGTGATGGCCTCGTCCTTGATCGGACAGATCTGGTAGCAGACCTCGCAGCGCAGCCCCTGGAAGGCGATACAGCTCTCGTGATCCGCCAGCACCGCAAGCCCCATGCGCGCCTTGTTGATGTCCTTGAGGTCATGGTTCAAGGCATTGGTGGGGCAGGCCACCACACAGGGGATGTCCTCGCACATCTCGCAGGCCTTGTCTCGCGCGACGAAGTAGGGTGTCCCCGTGGGGATGTCCTGACCCACCTCGGCAAGGAAGAGCATATCGAACGGGCAATCGCGTACGCACAGCCCGCAACGGATGCAGGCACCGAGAAAATCCTGCTCGTCAATGGCCCCGGGGGGCCGAATCGCCCAAGCCGGAACCGAAGAGGCCCGTTGTGAATAAAGGCCAAGCCCTAAACCGAACAGGCCCACACCACAGGCCGTCTTGAGCAGATCGCCGAGGAACTGGCGGCGATTGCTCTTTCTGCCTGGGCTGGTGTCCTGACTACGCATGCTCTGGTATCCGCCGATTCCGCCTAAGTCCGGCGCCGGTCACGCCAGCGCCGGGACCCTCGGTTACACCTTTTCGACCTTACAGGCACACTTCTTGTAGTCCGTTTCTTTCGATAACGGACAGGTGGCATCCAGCGTCAGTTTATTGACCAGACGACCTGCATCGAAGAAGGGGATGAATACCAGGCCCTCGGGCGGGCGGTTGCGGCCGCGGGTCTCCACCCGGGCGGTGATTTCCCCACGCCGGCTAGAGACCTTCGCCATCTGGCCATCGCGCAGCTTGAGCCGTTTCGCATCTTCCTTGTTCATGAACAGCACCGCATCGGGCACCGCCTTGTAGAGCTCTGGCACCCGGCGGGTCATCGAACCCGAGTGCCAGTGCTCCAGCACCCGGCCGGTGCAAAACCACAGTGGATAGTCCTTGTCCGGAACTTCGGCCGCCGGCTCGTAGGGCGCAAAGATCGCGTAGGCCCTGCCGTCTTTATTGCCATAGAAGAGTACCGTCTTCTGATCGCCCTTGACATGGGGATCGTAGCCGCCGCGGAAACGCCACAGGGTCTCCTTGCCATCAATCACCGGCCAGCGCAGACCGCGCACCTTGTGATAGGTGTCGAACTCCGCCATCTCATGGCCCTTCTTGATGATGTCGGGGGCCGAGTTGAACAGCCGATACTCCTCGAACAGGCCTTTCTGGACGTAGTAACCGAAGTCTTCGCTCTCGTGGTTGTCATAGGTGTTTCCGGCGGAGTCCTTGATGGGCTCCTTGGGGAACTTGTTGACCACCCCGTTGGCGAACAGGACGTCGTAGAGGGTCTTGCCGCGGTATTCCGGCTTCTTGGCCAGCAGATCCTCGGGCCAGACCTCCTCGACCTTGAATCGCTTGGCGAACTCCATGACCTGCCAGACATCGGACTTGGATTCACCCGGCGGCTTGACCTGCTGGCGCCAGAACTGGGTCCGGCGCTCGGCGTTGCCATAGGCCCCTTCCTTCTCGGTCCACATGGCGGTGGGCAAGATGAGGTCAGCGGCCTGGGCCGAGACGGTCGGATAGGGATCGGAGACAGTGATGAAGTTATCGGGGTTGCGCCAACCCGGATACATCTCGCCGTTGATGTTGGGACCGGCCTGCATGTTGTTGTTGCACTGCTGCCAGTAGCAGTTCATCTTGCCGTCCTTGAGCATGCGCTGCATGAGGACCGCGTGATAGCCGATCTTTTCGCTGATCGTGCCCTCCGGCAATTGCCAGATCTTTTCCGCAAAGGCCCGATGCTCGGGCTTCATCACCACCAGGTCCGCGGGTAGGCGATGGGCAAAGGTACCCACCTCGCGGGCGGTACCACAGGCGGAAGGCTGCCCGGTCAGGGAGAAGGGTCCGTTGCCCGGCTCGGAGATCTTCCCCATGAGCAGGTGCACGTTGTACATGTTGCCGTTCACCCAGGTGCCGCGGGTGTGTTGGTTGAAACCCATGGTCCAGTAGGACGTCACCTTCTTCTTCGGGTCGGCATAGACCTTGGCCAAACGCTCCAGCTTGTCCGTGGGCACACCCGATAGCTCGGAGACATGCTCCAGGGTGTAGGGCTCTACCAGCTTGGCGAATTCCTCGAAGGAAATGTCGTCGAGCTTGCCCGGATCGCCCTTTTTCTTGCTCGGGTCGGCCGGGTCGGCATAGCCGTTGTTGGTGGCGGCCTGCTCGTGGGGGTGATTTGGGCGCAGGCCATAGCCGATGCCAGTCGCCGCCTTCTTGAAGGCAACGTGGTTGTCGATGAATTCCTTGTTATAGGCCTTGTTCTGAATGATGTAGTTGGCGATGTAGTTGAGAATGGCCAGGTCCGCCTGAGGCGAAAACACCATTGCGTTGTCGGCCAGCTCGAAGCAGCGGTTCTCGAAGGTGGAGAGTACGTGTACCTCGCAGCCTTCCTTGGTCAGACGAGTGTCGGTGAGGCGGGACCAGAGAATCGGGTGCATCTCCGCCATGTTGGCGCCCCAGAGCACGAACACGTCGGCATGCTCGAGATCGTCGTAGCAGCCCATGGGCTCATCGATGCCGAAGGCGCGCATGAAGCCGACCACCGCCGAGGCCATGCAATGGCGGGCGTTGGGATCGAGATTATTGGTCCGCAGACCCGCCTTCATGAACTTGGACGCGGCATAGCCATCCCACACCGCCCACTGGCCGGAGCCGAACATCCCCACGCGGCTGACGCCTCCCTCCTTCTTCATGGCCTCCTTCCATTTCTGGGCCATGACGTCGAAGGCCTCGCCCCAGGAAACCGCCTCGAATTCGCCGTTCTTGTCGAACTTGCCATTCTTCTTGCGCAGCATGGGCTTGGTGAGGCGGTCCTCCCCGTACATGATTTTCGGCAGGAAGTAGCCCTTGATGCAGTTCAAGCCGCGGTTGACCGGAGCATCCGGGTCGCCCTGGCTGGCAACCACCCGGCCATCTTTGACCCCAACCAGCACGCTGCAGCCGGTGCCGCAGAACCGGCAGGGTGCCTTATCCCAGCGGATGCCCTCGTCACCCTGGGCGGCCAGCAGGGTCTTGCTGGCGGGAAGGGTGACACCCGCAACCGTTGCCGCCGCGACAACCGCCTGAGTCTTAATGAATTCACGCCGAGTGACTTTCACAGTTGACCTCCTCTCCCAAGGTTTCGTCATCACCGTAGTGGTAAATCAAGGCCGTGCTCAGCACGCCGGGCACGTCACGGATGGCGGTGAGGGTATCCAACGCCGACGACCCGCCGGGGGTCTCCTCCACCGTCACCACCAACTTGCCATCCGCCGTGGCCGCGTGTATCTCGACGCCCGGCAGCGCCCGCAAGCCGACTTGCACCGCGTCGAGCGCCTGGGGTCTGCTGTGGACGACCAGGCTGCAGAGTTGCATTCGTCGCTCTCCTCAGCTCACCGCTATGGTGCAGGTGGGTGGCAGATCTCGATTGCCCCCACCGGACAGACACGGACACAACCCCCGCAGCCATTGCAGGCACCGGGGTCGATCTGCGGTCGTGCGGTCCCTCCGCGTTGCAGCCGGAAGCCAATGGCATCCTCATCGCAAACCTCACCGCAGGACCGGCACACCACGCCCCGTAGGGCCAGGCAGCTCGGGCTAATCTGAGCCCGATAGGGCAAGGGCTGGCACTCATCGTCCGACCGCTGCAGTGCCCGCGGGCCACAGCCTTCGAGACACGCGCCGCAAAAGGTGCACCGCCCCTGGACAAAATCCAACGTCGGTAACCCACCCACCCCCGCGAGCAAGATGCCCTCGGGGCAACCGCGGATGCACTCACCGCAGCCGTCGCAACGCTGCCGAAAGCGCACCTCGGGCAATGCCCAAGGGGGACGCAGCGCCGAGCGTGCCCCCTTAAAGTCACCCCGAAGAAACTGTGCGCGCGAGATGCCAACACTCATGCGGCTCGCCTGAAAGAACTTTAGTAGTAAATGACATACTCACGGCAAAGGAGTATTGACCCAGATCAAGGTTAGCGTCTTTTCGGCCCGTTTCTTGATCTGGATCAATACTCCCGCAGCAGAGCCGCCCTCGTTTCCGGCGCGAAACGCCGAGCCACGAGGGTGCTTATCGGGTGGCGGAGGTCATGCCTGCCAGGTTGTGCAAGGGTGATGATCGCCCGTGGAACGACTCGCGGTTCGCCGACTCTACCGCCAGCACCGCGCGCCGTGCGTCCAGAATGCAGGTGCGGATTCGGCACCTCCGGACGATACCGGGCAAAGGGTGCGCACACCGCATCCAGCACCTTGTGGAGCGCGCTGGTCGTCGCGGGAGAGAAGCGGTGCCCCCAGGGGCTCGGCGGTGCGTTTATTGACCCAGCGCGGAAGGGTGTCTAGCATTTCAATAAACGTTCGTTCACCTCCCGGTGATGGCATGAGTATCGATTCGGCATCGGCGAGCAACGCTACGGGTCAGATCATCCTGACACGGGCCATCCCGCTGTTTGCCCGCTCGGGTTTCACCGGGGTATCCATGCGCGACATCGCCCG
>JAEHCY010000236.1 GCA_016880695.1 Chromatiaceae bacterium
CCAGCGCCTCTTCGCGGGTGACCAGATGAACCGCCGCCACCTCGCGCCAGCGGCCGAGTTCGGAGGCGATCTTCTTGGCCTGGGTATTGGCGATACTCGACCTGAGGAACAGCGTGAGCGAGGCGTTACCGTCCCAGATGGCCGCGGCCCCCGCGGTGTTGCGGATGAGCACGTGCAGTCCCACCGGCAGGGCCAGTGCAATGGCGATCACCGCCACGGTCATGCTGGTGGCCACCGGTGATTGCAGCAGCCGCCCGAGGCTGGCCACTATCCCCTGGGCATGGTTGAGCAGCCAGGAGCGGAACAGGTACCCGAGGGGGCGTCGCCGCACGAAGCGGGGGGACTTCAAGCAGAGCCTCCCGCCGAGTCATCGATGAGGTGGCCCCGATAGAGGGTCAGCCTGCGGCAGTTGAGCCGGGAGATCAGCCCCAGATCATGGCTCGCGATCAACAGGGTGACGCCGACCTGGTTGAGGCGCGCGAATAGGCTCATGATCTCCACCGAAAGCTCCGGGTCGAGGTTGCCGGTGGGCTCATCCGCCAGCACCACCGGGGGGCGCGATACCACCGCGCGGGCGATGCCAACGCGCTGCTGCTCCCCACCCGAGAGCGTCAGGGGATAGGCCGTCTCCTTGCTCAGGAGGCCCACCTTGTCCAGCGCCGCGTGCACCCGCCGGCCCACCTCGCGGTGGGCCACTCCCGCCACCACCAGGGGCAGGGCCACGTTGTCGAACACGGTGCGATCGGTGAGCAGTCGGTAATCCTGAAAAATGATGCCCACCTCCCGGCGATGGTAGGGAATGCTGCGGCGCGACAACCTTCCCAGGTTGCGCCCATTGACGAACACCTGGCCCCGGCTGGGTCGCTCCAGCAGACCGATAAGCTTGAGGAGCGTGCTCTTACCGGCGCCGGAGTGGCCGGTTAGGAAGGCCATCTCCCCGGCGGCGAGGGAGAAGGTGACGTCGCTCAGGGCCTCATGTCCGCCGGGATAGCGCTTGCTGACATGCTCGAAATGCAGCATCGGCGAGCTCATCGCTCGAACAGGGCGTCGACGAACGCCTCCGCGTTGAAGGGCTGTAGGTCCTCGATGCTTTCTCCCACGCCGATGAAACGGATCGGCACCCGCAGCCGGTCGGCAATGGCGAACAGGATGCCGCCCTTGGCGGTCCCGTCCAGCTTGGTCAGGGTGATCCCGGTGAGACCCACCGCCTTGTGGAACTGCAGGGCCTGGTTGAGGGCGTTTTGTCCAGTGGTGGCATCTACCACCAGCATTACCTCGTGGGGGGCCGCGGGGTCGATCTTCTTCAACACCCGGGCGATCTTGCTCAGTTCCTCCATCAGGTTGGTCTTGGTGTGCAACCGCCCGGCGGTATCGGCGATGAGTACGTCAAGGTGACGCGCGCTGGCGGCGGTGAAGGCATCGTAGATCACCGCGGCGGCATCCGCGCCGCTGTGCTGGGCCACCACGGGTACCTGGTTGCGTTGTCCCCAGACCTGCAACTGCTCCACCGCTGCCGCACGGAAGGTGTCGCCCGCGGCCAGCATGACACTGTTGCCTTCCTGCTGCAGCCGCCGGGCGAGCTTGCCGATGGTGGTGGTCTTGCCGGCACCGTTCACGCCCACCATCAGAATCACCTGCGGGCGCCCCGGCTCGG
>JAEHCY010000002.1 GCA_016880695.1 Chromatiaceae bacterium
AGCGGCATCCTGTCGCCTCTGGAGGGGATTCATACCCGAGTGGTGGAGGGTGGGCCCCGGTTTTCAGCGGGACGTGGGGACGACGGCCGGGATGGGGGGGTTGATCTCAGCTGCTTGGCCTTCTTTGGCGTGGCGCAACGGACGGTGGGCGTGCGGTTTCGGTGCGGCCGCACGGAGGGATGGCTCGGCGGGAAACAGGGGGCCGCCGCAGAGGCAAGTGTGTTGGAATTCGTGCGCTCAGCGCCTTCGGAAGCTGATCAGGGGATGCGTGCCCTGTCCTGCGAAGAAAGCTGTAGTCAGGCGGTGATAGCCCTCAGTCCCAGCGCTAGGAATGACCGCGAGCGCTTGTTGTGCCCGACCAAAAGAACCGACCCTGGTGTTTGGTTCTTGTACCCTGGTGAGGGTGCAAGACCTGAGAAAGGTGCGGGGTCTAATCTCTGGTTGCCTTGCAGCCTCATTGTCAGGCGCCTCTCCGATGGGGCGCACTCCTGTGCGCCAGCTTGAATAATGCTTTGAGATGGAGTGATGCCCAAGCCCGTTCGCGTTAAGGATTTCATGGACCTCCAGGGTTGGTTGCAGTCCCATATTGCCACCATCGGTTGCGTGTCATTCGACGTCTTCGACACCCTCCTGGCACGCTGTATTGAACCTCCGGACGACCTGCAGCGACGGGTCGCGGTGCTATTGGCACAGCACACTGGACTAACCGACGTCGGGGCGGTACTGGCGAGCCGGCGTGCGGTAGAGTCCGAGCTACGTCGGGCCGCGTTATCCGACGGAATGGACCACGAATGCCATTTTGATCCGTTGGTGGAAGGCTGGGTGGCGCGCCTTGTGGGGCAACCCGATCCCGCCTTGGTTGATTTCGTGCACGCCACCGAGCGCCGCCTCGAGGCGATGGCGTTGGTCGCTAAGCCGGGTGCGCTGGCTTTACTGAAATGGATCAAAGCGCATGGGTTGCGCGTTATCGCTGTGTCCGACATGTATCTCAGCCACGATCACCTATCGGGGCTGCTCGATGAATGCGGCCTGGGTGACCAGATCGATCGCGTATACGTGTCTTCGGAATTCGGTCTGGGAAAATACTCGGGGCGCCTGCATGCCAAAGTGCTCGAGCTCGAAGGGCTTGACGCGGGGCGCAGCGTACACGTTGGCGATAACCTCGTGTCCGATATGCGCGCTCCTCTGGGTTTGGGTATACGCAGCCTGTTTCTCGACGAGAAGGAGGAGCGCTTGCGCCGCCGCAAGCAAACGCTCTCCGCGGAAATGGCCCAAGTCGGGGGCGTTTGGCTCGGCCGTCGTCTGTTCGAGATCATCGATTTCCGAATGGCCCATGACCCTCTCTGCCAGGAGGCGTGTGAGGATTTCTTCCATCATTACGGGGCCCACGTCCTCGGGCCGGCTTTCAGTACCTTCATGCTCGGCGTTTTCGAGAAGATTGAAACCCTTAGACCGAACAGGGTCTTCTTTCTTGCCCGGGATGGATATCTCTTCGAAAAGATGTACCGCCGTTGGCGCGAGCTTGAACCGGAGGCAGCATTTTGGCCCGAGCCGGTCTATGTCTATGCATCGAGGCACGTGGTAGCCACTGCCTCGGTGGCGCAGGGGCTCACCGCCGAGCAGGCGCAGGTGGCTTTTTATAACCCAAAGCAGCAGGGACTGTTGTCTGTCTTGAAGACCTTTGGGTTGCCCCAGCAGGAGTTCGCCCGCCTCGCCGAGGAGCACGGGTTCGCTGAGATGGCGGAGTCGCTTCACAACTGGCGCGATCCGCGTCTGCTCGCATTTCTTGAGGATCCGCGCGTGCAAGCAAGGGTGCGTGCGATCGGCCAGACCGCGCGGGTGCAGCTGCGGCGCTATTTTGAGCAGCAGGGTTTCTTCGCGTCGAAGCGGGTTGCCCTGGTGGATATAGGTTGGAATGGAACCATCCAAAAGTTCCTGCACGAAAGCTACGGCTCCAGCCCGGATTACCCGGAGGTGCACGGCTGGTACTTCGCCTTCGTCGCCGCCATGCACGGAGACTTCGGTATGGGCGACTTTATCGATGGTGTGATGTTGGATATGCGCCGGGGTGATCCCTATGAGCGAACGCCCATGGATTTCGAAGAGATCTTCGAGCAGGGTGCGCGCTCAGGGGAAGGCACGACCCTGGGCTACGCGGAGGCCAACGAACGGCTCGCGCCTATCCTCAAGGACAACCAGGCAGCGGATAGGCGAGAAGAGATTGCATGCAATCCGCTCATCCAGAGGTTCCAGGACGGCGTTCTCGACCATCTCGAACAGTTCCACGCGGCCTGGAAGCTCACCGGCTACAGCTTCAATGACATCAAACCCTACGTCCTCGCGTTGTTGGAGCGCGCGGTCGTCTATCCGACCCCTGAAGAGGTTGCGGAGATCGGTCGTCTGGTACACACCGAGGATTTCGGCCATGACCACACGCTGGACATTACCACGGAGTCTCTCGGTTACCTGGACTTGATGCACCCACGCCGGTTGTACGAAGCGCTAAAACACAAGCCATGGAAGTTTGCATCCTTTGCCTCGTTCGGTGGGTCCCTGCCTGCCTGGCTGTTTCGGCTGGCCTATTTCTACCTCATTGGAAAACGGGGAATATGATGCGTCCGAGACGTGTCGGCCTGATGCTCTCCGCCGCCCAGCTCTGGTACATGAGCCTTCCGTTCCGGCTGTATTTCAAACCGTTAGAGAAGGGGTACGCCCCAGGTTTGCGAAACCTGCTCCGGTACGAATGCCGCAAACTGAGGCATATGCTCTACGAGCGTGATCGACTGGGTTACGTCGTAGAAAAACTCAGGTACCGGTTGAGGCTGCGGTAGCCCGCAGTGCGATCGGGTGTCCTGAACCCATGCAGCAGGGTGCGCATAGGCTTCCGGGATGCGGGGTGTCATCGCGCAGGGCACAACCCTCAGCCTGGATCCGCCCGCTTGCGGGCCTCACCGCTCCCGGTCGCAGGGATACAAACCGCACCGGCGTGCAGGCGGACCCCGACATACCCATTCCGTGGGTGATTGCTACCCGCGCATTGTCACAAGCGGTTTTCGATCACGATGAACCAGGGCCGGCGCACCATCGGTTGCAGGTGCCCCTCGGGATCAAGCTCCAGCACGCTCTTCGACACGGAGTTGCGGACGTTGCCGCCGATGGCCTCCAGCGTCTGGCCATCGGTCTTCACCACCAGATCGCAGTGGGTCCTGGTGCCCTGCAATGACCAGGGCATTACCCGGCCCGCGAGGGCACTGCCGCGGGGGATCTCTTCGCTGGCGCAGACGAGGTCGCCCGGTTGGGGGCGGTAAGCGCTGATGCTGCGGGGAACGAAATATCGGCCTGGCGCGCCCGAATCCTCGATTAGCTGCGACAGGTAGACCCAATGCGCCGAGGCTGGCCGGAACTGGAGCTCCGGTACACCCGCCTGGAGCATCAGCCAACTGATGAAGGCGGCGGACCAGGGCTCCTGACACTGCCGGCCGGTGAGGCTGGGCTTCCCTACCGCGCGCCAGTACTGGTTGACCCGGCTGATGCGCGCGTAGTCGTCGTCCTCCCACAGCCCGACATGGGGGATGCTCTCTTCACCGGCGGTGTAGACGACCCTCTGCTGGCCGAAATAGCCCCACTCCTGATCGGCCAGGGTGAGCAGGGCCTGCCTGAGGGCCGGCTGCGGGGTTGGCCGTGCGCCGATGGCTCTGCCCGCCCAGGTTCCGTCCTGGTCGGCACCCATCTCGCCCGGCTCGGTAACCTCGCTGCGTTGGGGGGGGGCGGCGCAGCCAAGGATGGCCAGGGTCAGGGCGAGGACCAGCAAGGCGCCTCTCCAGGGGCACTGGTCAGCTCGCGAAGGCAGATGAGACGGCTGTGCGGTCAAGGTATGCGCTGCCAGAGTGATGTATCGCCCTGAATCGAATAAGAAACCGGTGTTGAATCCCGTTGCTTTCTCGATACGGCGCTGCTCCTACGTGGGAAGAACGGGATTCTCACGTGTTTCCCTAAGCGCCATTCGACCCGAGGAGGTCGCAGGTCGGCCAGATCCAGGCCTGATCGAAGGGGAGCTGTGGTCCGCAGCGGAGCAATCGAGGGTCAACCTGGCGGGTTGCTACCTTGGAGGCCGGCGAGCCTCGCGGAACCAGTGCCGATACTCCTCCATGCGGGCGCGCTGCTCGCTGGGCGCCTGGCGCCGGCACGTGGCGGCCTCGGGTGTCCCGCTGGCCGCACCCCAGCGCAGCTCCACGCAGTCGTTGGGGTTATAGGCTACCTCGAATGCCGCGCGGCGGGCGTAGAGATCGGCGAGGCTCAGGCGCCAGGGGCTGCCATCGCTGCGGGAGTAGGTGAT
>JAEHCY010000237.1 GCA_016880695.1 Chromatiaceae bacterium
CCGGAACGGTCCACCGATCTCGTCAGTCGGACTCGGGCCTGCTACCCCGCAGGCGCTTGGTGGCGGAATGTGCCCGCTTGGCCTGCAACCGCCGCTGCTTCGAGGCGAGCGTGGGGCGAGTGGGCTTGCGCGGCTTGGGCCGCTCGGTTGCCCGTTGTACCAGCCGCAATAGGCGTTCCCGTGCGTCTTGACGATTGCGCTCTTGGGTGCGATAGCGGTGGGCATCGATGAGCAGCACACCCTCACTGGTGACCCGGCGACCGGCAAGCCGGATCAGCCGCTCGCGGACCTCCTCGGGCAGCGATGCGGATCGGGCCACGTCGAAACGCAACTGCACGGCCGTGGCCACCTTGTTGACATTTTGTCCGCCCGGGCCGGGAGCGCACACGAAGCGCTCCTCGAGCTCGCGCTCATCGATCTGGATGCCGGACGTCACCTCCACCACCCTGTCCCCAGAGATCGACAAACCCATGCGGCCTGGCTCAGGAGCTGTCCTTGAGCAGGCGGGCGAGGTCTCCAAACGGCCGGTGGGTGGTGGTGCTCGGTCCTTCGCCAACGGAGGCCCCGTCCGCGGCGAGGTGATCCTCGTAACGGCGGTGCTCGTTATCGTGGCAGTAGAGGCATAGTAGCTCCCAGTTACTGCCATCGGGTGGGTTGTTGTCGTGGTCGCCATCGCGGTGGTGCACCGTGAGCTCGCGCAGATTAGTCCGGGTGAAGCTCCGGCCACAGCGCCCGCAAACCCAAGCGTAGAGTTTCAGTGCCCGCTCGCGATAGCCCCGTTCGCGCTCCTCGCGGGCACGTCGCGCCGCTGCAACCACCTCATCGAGGCGGCTGCCAACGGAGGGATCGCCCCGGTTCGGGGGGCCAGAGGAATTCGTCGTCATCGGATACTCCAGTGGTTCGAAACACCCTAGATACCGCAGTTGGAACCGCTCTGCCCTGCGAGATGCCCCCGCCGAACAAGGCTACTGGGGACCAACGGGTTCTCATCCGTTCGAAAAATCGCCGTTCGTCCGGAAGTAGCCGCGTAGCGAGGGAACGCCCCCAATCGGCCACGCAGCAGCAGCGCGTCCTGTCCGCCTGGTCGAAGGGGGCGCACACGCGGCAACTGCTGAGTCGCGGATGCACCCCCCAAGCGGCCTTCGCTTCGCCAACCTCCAAGCAGTACCGGACCGTAGCTTCGGAAAGTGTAGCCGAATCGGCCTGCTACCTGGTGAGCCCAAGGACTTCGGTTACTTCGGTGGAAGCCGAGGGTGAAACCCTATATTCTCCCGGTCAATCCGCCCGCGGCCGGAGCACCCCGAACCGCTGGGCCAGCACCCCGGCATTGGAGTCTCGCAGAAACTCAGTCGCTTGCCGACATGGTTACGACACCAAACTCCGAGCCCCGCGCCATCACCCCCCTTTGGCGACGACACTGGGGCGCGCTCGCCCTGGCGGTGGTGATCCTGCTCGGCATCCTCCGGATTGCGGCGACCTATCCCGAATACACCCAGACCATCGACGAGGTCGAGCACGTCGCCGCCGGCATGGAGTGGCTGGACCGCGGCACCTTCGTGCGCGGACCCGAGCACCCACCGCTCTCGCGGATCGCCGCCGCCCTAGGTCCCTATCTGGAGGGTATTCGCTCCCAGGGCAAAGAGGACTTTTGGGAGGAAGGCAACGCCATCCTCCATGCCAACGATAACTATTGGCTCAACCTTTCCCTTGCCCGCGCGGGCATCCTGCCATTCTTCGTCCTCGCCGCCCTGGTGGTATGGCACTGGACCCGCACCCTCTTCGGAGCCCGCCCAGCATTCCTGGCCACGCTGTTATTCACTACCCTTCCCACGGTCCTCGCCCACGCTGGCCTCGCGACCACCGACCTGCCCCTGACAGCCACGCTGATCGCGGCCCTCTACGCCTTCGACCGCTGGCTCGCCAGTCCTAACCCGCGGCGGGCGCTGGTGCTGGGACTAACGGCCGGGCTGGCGGTGGCTACCAAGTTCTCCGCCCTGCTCTTTCTCCCGGTCTGTGGCGCCCCGCTGCTTCTGCTGCGCTATCTCGCCGGCCGCCGCCCGCAGGGGCCACCGCATCCGCCCCTTGGCGGGGCACTGTTATCCTTCGGCGGCAGCATCCTGATCGGTGTGCTGACCGTCTGGGCGTTGTATCGATTCTCGATCTCCGACACCGGCGTACCAGCGCCGGAGCTGTTTGAGGGCATCGCCTTCGTCCTGCGTCACAACCGTATCGGCCATCTCTCCTTCCTGCTCGGTGAGGTCCGTACCACGGGCTGGTGGTACTTTTTCCCGATTGCCCTCCTGTTCAAGACCCCCCTGCCGTTTCTGCTGCTGGCGGCGACCGGTCTGGTGCTGCTCTTGAGCCGCGCTCGCCAGGGGGAGACACCCCTGATCCTCGCCCCCGGTCTTGTGGCGATCGCCATGCTGTTGTCGGTGCTGCCGGTGGACCTCAACATCGGCGTCCGCCACATCCTTCCCATCTATCCCTTCCTCGCCATGCTTGGTGGCTACGCGGCCATGGCCCTGTGGAATGCTGCCCGCCAACGGCTGCCCAAGCGCATCCTGGTGGGACTCTTGCTGGCGGGACAACTCACAAGCTCCATCGCCGCCCACCCCGACTACCTGCCCTATTTCAATGTCCTCGCGGGCGAGCATCCGGAGAAGATCCTGGTGGATAGCGACCTCGACTGGGGTCAGGACCTCGACCGCCTGGCCCGCGTGCTGAAGACAA
This sequence comes from Chromatiaceae bacterium, assembly GCA_016880695.1. GTDB lineage: Bacteria > Pseudomonadota > Gammaproteobacteria > Chromatiales > Chromatiaceae > JAEHCY01. The sequence continues at coordinate 2,731 of JAEHCY010000237.1, forward strand.
TGGGGGTGCAGGAGGTATCCATCTGCTACTTCGGCTCGGCTGACCTCAGCCGCCACGGCCTCCCGAACTGGCGACAACTACCGCCCAACCATCCCGTCACCGGTTGGGTGGCCATCAGTACCTTCTGCTACACGCTGGGGAACTTCATCCGCCCCTACACCGGCTACCACTGGCTCGACGCCTACCAACCGGTGCGTGCGGTTGGCCACTCGATGCACCTCTATCACATCCCCGCCGCGGACAATTCCCCACCGCACACTCCCAATCCCTAGACGCACCAACCACCGACAACGTCTGATACCGCTCCACCCCCTACCCTCCTTGCTACAGGGAGATGGAGTCCTGGGTTATGTATCTTGCATACAACAGAACGGCTGGATGCTGCCTCGACCTTCTTCTGACCAGACCCCAGATAGAAAAGTGTTTTCATTGATTATTAGTTGGTTAAAAAATTTTACTGGAATCGACTTTTAAACCTACAGAACTGAGCTATAGTGATCACTACCGGCACTGAAAAGACACAGCTCGTTGGTTTTACACAACGGTTCTGTCGGTGGCTGAAAACCGGGCTAAACCAGGCCCGCAGTGCCCAGAAACCCACCGATGGGATGTGCTGCACCGAAATCCACATCGGCCGAATGCCCGCCGTGCGCGACTCGGCCGGTTTCAGAGGAGGGCTCGCAATGACCGATCTGCAATACAGCACCATCTACGAGATGTGGCGCCAGGGGCTTCACCAGCGTGCCGATCTGGCACGGCGGTGTTGGTCGCGGGGAAAAGACTTTGAGCTCGAGACCTGGGTCTTGGTGCCATCGACCCTGCGCCGACTGTTGGCAGAGTGCAATCGTGAGGCCCATGCACGGGTGACCCACTGAGGGGTCCTGCAACGATCTTCATGGGTAACCCGCGGTCAAGGTGCGCTGCGGTAAGTCTACGCAGTCTGTCGTTCAAGGGGTCTGACGCCTCGTCCCACTGAAACCTCGGGTGTTAGACTTGCGGGCCACGAACGCGTGAGTCGACCCCTTGCTCCACAGAGCCCTCAGCCTCCCGGCCGACGAGCGCCTGGCCTTAGTGGTGGCGTTGCTCGACCATCGGGTGAACGGCAACGACTTAGCACTTATCGCTTTCATCCCGGTGAATGGAAGGCGGCAGAAAGGGAGACCGATCTCGTCAAGGGGCAAGGGTTTTCGGTCCCGACGTTGGACAAAATACCGGCAGGGTCAGGCGAGCTTGCGGAAAGCTCCGGGGGCTGGGGATCGGTTGGTGCGGTTTCTTTTCGAGGTGGGCAGGTGCGGCACGGGCGTGACGACACCCGACTTCGGCACACCAGTACACGGGCGCATCGCCCGCATCATAATCGCTGGAGACAATTGCACTGCGGCTTCATCAAACAACGCGCGGACACCCCTTCGTTCCCACCGCCTCCCCGCACCGATCTGGGTTCCGGGAAGAACCAGTGGCATAAGGCTTGAGAAGCACCCCATGCGAATACTCCGCTTGATCAACCTCATCGCTCCGACGGCGGCACTGCTGCTTGGCTTGGGTTGCTTCCCGGTCATGGCCGGCGAGCCCGAAAGCCGGGCGCCGACCGGTGAGCAGCGCGTCACCCTGATCAAGAGCCCCTCGGAGATCCTCACCCGGCAGCAGCTGCCGAACTTCGTTGGTATCTCCGCCCAGAGCGCCGGCGCGCGGGGCCTGTCGATGAACCTGGTCATCATCCCACCCGGCGCCTCGGCCGAGCCGCATTTTCACGAAGGCTTCGAGAGCGCTGTCTATGTGCTCGCAGGCCGCGTGGAGACCCGCTATGGACCGGGGCTCAAGGAATCGGTGATTACCGAGGCAGGGGATTTCCTTTTCATCCCGCCCGATGTTCCGCACCAGCCGACCAATCTCAGCGCGAGCGAAGCGGCCCGCGCCATCGTGGTGCGCAACGACCCCAATGAGCAGGAGCACGTCATCCTCTATAACCCAAGCGGCCATGATTGAGTCCGGAACCGGACACCCGCAGATGGGGCCCCTCGCGGACGTCAATGCCGATCTCAGCCAGCGCGTGGTGGTTGACACCGAGGCGATGACCTGGGAGCCGAGCCCGAGCGGCACCGTCTGGCGCAAGCCGCTCTACCGTACAGGGGGCGAGCTCGGATCGGTGACCAGTCTGGTACGCTTCGCCCCTGGTGGGGGGTTCCGCGAGCACAGCCACCCCGAGGGCGAGGAGATCCTGGTGCTTGCGGGGGTGTTCTCCGACGAGCAGGGAGATTATCCCGCCGGCACCTTCCTGATGAATCCCCACGGCAGCCGCCACGCACCGCGCTCACAGAGCGGCTGCACCCTGTTCGTGCGTCTGCGCCAGTATCCTGGCGAGGATCGGCCGCGGCGGGTGGAAGACACCCGAGCCCCGGCGGGCTGGCAACCGGGCCTGGTCGAGGGGCTCAGGGTCCGCCCCCTCTACGCCCAGGGCGGTTTTCCCGAGAACGTGGCGCTGGTGCGCTGGGAGGCCGGCACCCGGTTCCATCGCCACAGCCATTGGGGCGGCGAGGATATCCTGGTGCTGAAGGGCGAGTAGTGCGACGAGCATGGCCGCTATCGGCAAGGCACCTGGATTCGCAGCCCACACCTGAGCCAGCACGCCCCATTCTCCGAGACGGGGTGCCTCATCTATGTCCGCGTGGGCGGGCTTTGAGCGGGCCTATTCCTCCGCTCGCACGCCCGGGGGAACCTCCACCAGGAAGAACCCTCAAGAAGTCATCGAACTCGGCAATCAGTGTTCGCTTGCAGACCTGATCGAGGGGAGGATAGCAGTATTCCAAAAAACGGATCGCGCAGCC
>JAEHCY010000238.1 GCA_016880695.1 Chromatiaceae bacterium
ACATTCTTGTCCTTCGTGCTCGGCGCCTTTGCCGGCTTTGTCTGCGGCCTCATGCTGGCGCTCAACCCATTCTATGCGGTGGTGTTCGATCCTTTCTTGAAGCTGTTCGCCGACATGATGGGAGGTCTCAGCCCCCGGCGCGCGCGCATGCGCGAGGCCGCCCGCAGCGGTTTCACCACCGCCACCGATCTCGCGGACTACCTGGTGCGCAAGGGACTGGCCTTCCGCGACGCCCACGAGGTGGTCGGCCGGGCCGTGGCCCAGGGCATCCGCGAGGGCAAAGACCTCGCGGACCTCACGCTGGCGGAGCTACGGCGCTTCTCGCCAGTCATCGCGGAGGATGTGTTCGCTGTGCTCACCCTGGAGGGCTCGGTGGCCGCCCGCGATCACCTGGGCGGCACCGCCCCCTCGCAGGTCCGCGCCGCCATCGCCCGCGCCCGCCGCCGCCTGCAGGATGAAGGCTGAATCCCAGGCTCAAGGCGCCCCCGCCCGCCACCTCAGCCGATGACCACCGACAGCCTCGAAGCACTCAATGCGCGGCTGCTACGCTTCGCCCGCGAACGGGATTGGGAGCAGTTTCACTCCCCCAAGAACCTGGTCATGGCCCTGGCGGGGGAGTGTGGTGAGCTCATCGAGCACTTCCAGTGGCTCACCGAGGCGCAGAGCAGCGCCCTGTCCCCCGACCAGCGGCACGCGGTGGCCGCCGAGATGGCCGACATCCTGATCTACCTGATCCGCCTCTCCGAGCGCCTGGGGGTGGATCTCATCGCCGCCGCCAACGACAAGATCGCCCGGAATGAGGTGCGTTATCCGGTGGAGAAAACCCGCGGGGACGCCCGCAGGGCCGAGGAGTACCTAGACTAAGGTGCCGGGGGGACTCTCTTGAACCCGGAGAGCCGATAGATGGATAGGCGTAGCGCATTCACCACCCCGCCCAAGTTGGCGGATGCGGCACGGTTTGGCGTTATAGGCATTCGGCGTTCTGCCCCGCGCGCCTTATCGACCTACAGGACTTGACCCGTTCCGCCCCGGTTACCTTATTCCAAATCGGTTATATCGCGGGTCAGGGGACGGCATATGATGTCGGATATACCGATGGCTTCGGCCACTGGTGGAATTCGCTATCGAGCACCGAACGGGCTGACGCGGCCGCTGTCATCGATCTTCTGGAGATCAGATGCCCGCACTTCCCCTTTACCTGTAGCTCTACGGTGCGCGGATCAAAGCCAGGCCACATGCGGAACCTCCGCATCTAGCTTCTCTCGGTCGCCCCGGCCACTCCTCTATCCGGTGCTGAAGCCTCGCCGAGGGTTGCACCCACAGTATCCGCAGCCGAGGTCTCCGGGCGTCAAGGACGGCTATCAGTTAGAAATCACCAAGCTCCTGACCCAAATCACTTGTGTTGGGGGTTGGGCTCAACGGGCACTCGGGGCAGTGGCTTGCGCCCGCATCGCCGCTCGCTGACAATGCCTACCGGTTAGCCAACCCTTCCCCGTTGCCGAATTGCGCGAGATTCCCATGCTCTGCTGGGCCCGATACCTGTTCATCCTGGTGGTTGCCGTTCTCGGTATCGGCAACATGCTCTCCGCCTGCGGTCAAAAGGGCGACCTCTATCTGCCCGACAAGAGCCAGCCCGAGCAACCGCGGCGCTAGCCCCGTGGATCATTTCCACTACCGCGGCAGCGAGCTCTGCGCCGAGGAGGTGCCCCTGGGCGAGGTTGCCGCGCGCTTCGGCACGCCCTGCTACGTCTATTCCCGCGCCACCCTGGAGCGGCACTGGCACGCCTTCGATGACGCCTTCCACGGCCACCCGCACCGGGTGTGCTTCGCGGTCAAGGCCAACTCCAACCTCGCCGTGCTCAACCTGTTGGCCCGGCTGGGATCGGGCTTCGACATCGTCTCCCTAGGGGAGCTCGAGCGTGTTCTCGTTGCCGGCGGTGATCCGGCCAAGATCGTCTTCTCCGGCGTGGGCAAGGGCGAGGGGGAGATGCGCCGCGCGCTGGAGGTGGGTATCCACTGCTTCAATGTGGAATCCGAGCCGGAGCTCGAGCGGCTGAATCGAGTGGCGGGGGATCTGGGCCGAAGGGCGCGGATCGCCCTGCGGGTGAACCCGGACGTGGACGCCCGCACCCACCCCTACATCGCCACCGGCCTCAAGGAGAACAAGTTCGGTATCGATATCGCCTCGGCGGAAGCGGTCTACCGGCGGGCCGCCGCGCTCCCCCACATCGAGGTGAGCGGAATCGATTGTCACATCGGTTCACAGTTGACCGAGCTCAGCCCCTTCCTCGACGCCCTGGAGCGGGTCCTCGACCTTGCCCGCCGTTTAGAGCGCCAGGGTATCCCCATCGACCACCTGGACCTCGGTGGGGGGCTGGGCATCCGCTACACCGATGAGGAGCCCCCCGAGCCGGATGCCTACGCGCAGGCCCTGCTCGGGCACCTCGCGCCCCTGCCCTACGCGATCCACATCGAGCCGGGGCGGGCCATCGCCGGTAATGCGGGCATCCTGCTGACCCGGGTGGAGTACCTCAAACTGACGCCGCACAAGGCCTTCGCCATTGTCGATGCGGCCATGAACGACCTGCTGCGCCCGGCCCTGTACCAGGCCAAGCAGGCGATCGTGCCGGTCATTCGCCGCCCAGGGGGCCCCACCAGGCGCTACGACCTGGTGGGGCCGGTGTGCGAGACCGGGGACTTCCTCGGCAAGGGGCGGGATCTCAACCTGCAACCGGGCGATCTGCTGGCCGTGCGTTCGAGCGGCGCCTACGGCTTCACCATGAGCTCCAACTACAACAGCCGCCCGCGCGCAGCGGAGGTGATGGTGGATGGCCGCGGGGCCCATCTGGTGCGCCGCCGCGAGACCCTGGAGAGCCTCTACGCCGGAGAGTCGACCCTGCCATGAACCGCCAGCCCCCTCGGTCCAGCCGATCTACGGCGTGCTTGGGGCAATCGATGCCTAAGCGACCACGCAGGCCCCGTTGGTCCCGATTAGCTGCGCAGCACCCTCATCCTCTCGAGGGGCTGCCCCAAGTCGCCTTGCGCAGTGGGGCGTTTCGAAGCCTGTCCTGCGCCTCCTTGAGGGAACCAAAGTGGCTCCAGCCGCGGTTTCTCGGCTGAATTGCCCCATGGCCGCACGGCGCGAGTTCACCAAGATGCACGGCCTGGGCAACGAC
>JAEHCY010000239.1 GCA_016880695.1 Chromatiaceae bacterium
GGCCGAGCACCCCCGGATAGGTAGGGCGATCGAGACCTTCGGCCTCGCGATTAAGCTTCACACACTGGATGGTTCTCGCCATGTCATGCCTCTTTATGGGTTTTGGTCGTTCCTGTCGCGAAGGGCTGCGAGCAGGCGCGATATGGGTGCGGCCAAGCCTATCGAGTGAGGCTGCGCCGGGTTGTACCAGCAGTGGTCGGGGTCATCCGCGACCCTGGCCCGCTTTCCGATTGCCCGCAGCTCCAGCGCAACCAACTCGAGCCGGAAGTGGGTGAACGTATGGCACTGGGGCGTGCCCTTTTCAACCACCCGGGCCGAGATCCCGAAGGTCGCCGCACACCAGGGCTCCGGGTCGGCACCGGTCGGGATCTCAGGCAGGGCCCACAAACCTCCCCAAACCCCGCTGGGCGGACGCCGCTGCAGCAAAACCGAGCCCGAGGCGTCGCGCACAACCGCCACGCAGGTACGCCGCAGCGGCAACGGCTTGCGCGGCCTGGGCGCGGGGAAGTCCTGGGGTGAGCCCAGCGTGTAGGACTCGCAAAGCGTACTCAGGGGACAGCGGTCACAGGCCGGGCGGCCTCGGGTGCAGAGCGTCGCGCCGAGGTCCATCATCGCCTGATTGTAGGCCGCAGTATCGCCCGCGGGGGTCAGCGCCTCGGCCAGACTCCAAAGCCGGTGCCCGACCGCCGGCGTCCCCGGCCAGCCGGGAACGGCAAAGCATCGGGCGAGCACACGCTTGATGTTGCCATCCAGGATCGGGTGCCGCTGTCCAAGGCTGAGCGAGAGGATGGCACCCGCGGTGGAGCGACCGATACCGGGGAGGGCCTCGACCGCCTCGATGCGCTCCGGGAATAGACCGGCGTGCTCCGCCCGCACCCAGCGCGCCGCTTGGTGGAGATGGCGGGCGCGGGCGTAGTAACCCAGCCCGGACCACAGATGCAGGACCTCATCGAGGGGGGCCGCGGCCAGGGACCCAAGCTCGGGGAACCGCTCCATGAACCGCTCGAAATAGGGAATCACCGTGGCAACTTGGGTCTGCTGAAGCATCACCTCCGCGATCCAGACACGATAAGGGGTTCGGTCCCTTTGCCAGGGCAGGTCCCGACGCCCGTAGCACTCGAACCACCCGAGTACCCGCCGGGCGAAGCTCTCAGGGTCCGGCATCTTCTCGCGCCGCCCGCTCGATACCCTGCATTAGACCCTGGGTCTCTTGGCGGAGGGCCAATTTGATCGCCAGCGGCCCCACCAGGGGCGGAATCCAGAAAGCGGGCTCCAGCACGAACTGGATCTGGAGGCTGCTCCCTCGACCCGCCGGCACCACCTGCCAGCGTGCGTAGCCGTAAGCGAGGTCACTGCCCTCGGGCTCGGTGGTCGCCTCGAACTCCCCCGTCGCCTGCTCGCGGATCCGTTGTACCTGTTTCACATCCTTGCAGAAGATCAGCGCACACAGATGCGTCAGACTGCGCACCCGTACACCCTGGGCCTTGTCGGCGGAGAGGACCTCGCCCTCGCGAATCGCCGCGGATAACCGGGTCAGCCGGGCGTAGTCGGTGATCACCCTCCAGACGGCGTCCCGGGAGGCATCCAGGGTGGCGGTGACTGAAACGCTGTAGCGGTTGCCGATCCGCTCGAGCTCGAAACGCTGAACCTCAGCCCCGCCCGCCAGCAGGGGCCATGCGGCCGCTAGCCCGATCAGACAGCGCACAAGACCCGCCGAGAGCGACCCCCCGGAACGGGTTGCGGGGACGGAGCGCTCTGGCACACCCGGCCGATGTTCGGGCGCCTGACTGACCCTCATCGCCCAAGCAGGTCCCGCAGACCCTGACCAAGCCCCTTGACGCCGGTTTTCCCCTCCAGCTTCCTGTCGAGCCTCTCCAGCGCCTCGCCCTCGTTCTGATCCAGCTTGTCCTTCAGCCGGGTCTTTCCCACTTCCGTTGCGACGGCGGCGAGGTCCACCCGCCACTTGGGCTCCGACCAGGTACCCGTCACATAAACCGGAATCGGGAACCCCTTCAACTCCTCCAGATCCCTGCCGCCGGCTCCCTTCGACGTGCCGACGATCACCGGCATGAGCCGATAGTCAAGGGTTTCGGTGGTGACATCGAGCTTGCCGTTACCCGTCACCCGCAGGTACGGCGACTTAGCGGTCAGGTCGTCGTCGAGCACGCCGTTGCGGACATCGGCGCGGACCTCAAGCTCCGAGAAATCGGTCTGCACCGGCCCCTGGCTTGGCCCGGGGGCTTGGCCCTTGAGGCGCGCCTTCGCGTCGCGGATCACCTGGGGGAGATTGAGCCCACGCACCGCCCCGTCGCGCAACCCGACCTGCAGATCACCGTTGAGATTGCGCCGGGCCGCAAGCTCGGTGTCGCCCTCGGTGGTGAGGCGGGCGTCAATCTGGCCCTTGCCGGTGACGCGCGCCTCGCCCGTGAGGTCCTGGAGCAGGGACCCCGCCTCGATACCGCTGGCCTGCTGGTCCAGGCTGAGCTTCGGCGTCTTACCGCGGGCGTCCAGTCCGAGCCGGCCCCGAAGGCTGCCCTGATAGAAACCCTCGACCTGGTTGTCGAGGTTGAGCTGGCCCCCCTGTGAACGGACCCGGATCAGGGCCTTCTGCACCCGCAGGCGCGAGAGGGTGAGATCGCCGATGCGGATCTGGCCATCGAGATCGAGGTCGCGGACCCAATCCACCGGGAGCAGCGGGACCACCGGGCCCGAGGGCTGAGGCGTGGCACCCACCTCGGGCGCCTCGCCCGCCGGTCGCGGCGCGGCTGCCGGGAGATAGCGATCGAGGTCGACGCGATCGAGCTCGAGCTCGAAGCGGTAGCCCGGACGCGCCGGATGGGCGATGGCAGCACTGCCCCCCAGGGTGCTGTCGTCGAGCCTTGCCTCTAGCCCCTCTAGCCGCAGCCGGTCCTCGGCGAAATTCCAGCCGAAGCGGGCGCTCAGTCGCTGTAGGACCCCAGGGTCGGCGGTCGCCGGAACCGGCAGGCCGGTCTGCCGGAGCCACTCCCGCGGATTGAGCTCGGCGAGGACCAGGTTTCCGCTGAAGACGGACGCACCGCGGAGCTGCCGGCCCTCCACCTCGGCCGATAGCGCCAGGGCGCCGGAGCGAACCCGGAGATCGTCCGCGGTCAGGGTCTGCCGGGGCCAGTCGAGAACCAAGCGGGTTTCCACCTCGGCTTTCAGCCGACCCGGGGGCAACCGCTTGCCTGCAGCCTCGGCGGCCAGCCTGAGATCTTCGACCCGATAGATCCCCGCAGCCAGGTCCCCGGTCACACCCGCGCTCAACTCGGCGTTGACCGACCAGCGTTCAGGGCTGCGAAGCTCCAGGGAGGTAATCTGCAACGGCCTGAGGCTGAGCCGGTGCGCGTCGAGATCCACATCGAGCTCGGCTTGGAGCACCGCCTGCCCGTAGAGGCCTTCCCCGACCCGCAGATCGGTCACCGCGATCCGCAGCGGATCGACCCTGGCCTGGCGCAGGGAGGCCCCGGTCTGGACGCTCGCGCTGAGCTCGATGCCGCCCCTCAACGGCGGCACCCTGCTTTCCATCTGAGCCGTCAACCGCAGGTCCACCGGCCTGCCGGGCTCGATGGCTCCGCTGCTGAGGCGGATCCCGCGCAGGGCGAGGTGCTGCCCGCCTTGGCGATCGTCCCAGTCGAGCTCGGTGTCGCTGATCTCCACGCCCTGAATCGCCAGCGCCGCGAGGGCGGCCCCCTCGACAGCGGACACCGGGGATGGCTCGGTGCCGGGCGCCTTCGGCGGGCGCTCGCGGGCGGCAAGGTCGTCCCAGTTGGTGCTGCCGCGCTCATCGCGGCTCAGGTTGAGCCGGACCCCCTCGGCTCGGACCCTGCCCACTTCCAGGCGCCGACTCAACAGGGGCCAGAGTCTCACTCGCACCTGGGCGGTCTTCACCACCGCGAAGGGCTGCTCGCCGAAACCAGGGGCGTTACCCAGGGTAAGGTCGCGGATCTCAAAGCCAAGCCAGGGAAATACCGACAGGCCGATGGGGCCCTCGATGCGCAGGTCCCGACCCGTGGCCTGCTTGACCCGGGTGGTGATCGCATCCTTGAGATCGTTGGCATCGAAGGCCAGGGGGACGATGAGGGCCGCTAGCCCGAGCAGCAGCACCGGCAACGCGATCAGGGCGGCGAGAATCTTCCATCGCTTGGGCATTAGTGTTCCCCCCGCGGGTCGCCCGCTGCCGGTGGCCAGACCTCAGGGACGACCGCTGCCACAATTCCAGCACAGCTCGAATGCCCCTTCCACCGTCTCCCCACAACGAGGACAGTCCCAAGGGGGGCCCACCTCGGCCTGCGCCTCGGCGAGGAAGCGGGCAAGAACCTCGCGGGCGTGCGGCAGGTCAGCGTCCTCGACCAGCCAGAGGGTGGGATAGATGTCCACCGGCAGCTCGCCAGCGGCGCCGGCGAGATAGTCGCCGAGCAGCGTGGCCGAAAACCCCTGGCGGGCCAGGTGGTCGAGGAGAAACTGGGCCTCGATGCGGTCACGGGCCTGGTAGAGACGCTGCATGGGGGATTAAGGGCGGGGAATGGCCGTCTGCACCGGCGCCCTGGATCAGGGCAAGAGGATCTGCACCGCCTCGGAGGGTCGGAGCAGCTCGTTGGGATGGCGCTCGAAGATCACATCGAGTGGATAAACCGCCCCCTGCAGCTCCACACGCACCGCCTCCACCCCTAGGCTGTAGACCCGGGCCTCCCGCGCCTGACCCAAAACGCTCACCCGTGCCGCCTGCCCGGGACGGTACAGGCGGAGCACCTCGGCCGTCACCAGAGCGCGGGCGAGCAGCTTGTCGTCGGGGGCGACAACGAGCAGGGGCTCCTGCTGCAGGGTCTTGTACACCACCTCGCCCCGCCAGGCGTTGCGCGCGACCACAACGCCATCGAAGGGCGCGCGCAGCTCGGTGCGCTCGAGGGCCACCTCGGCAGCCGCCTCGGCCGCCTTGGCCGCCTGCTCGTCGGCGTCGGCAGCGGCCCCCTTGAGCTCCGCGTCCTTGAGCTCCTCGGCCGCGATCAGTCCGCGATCGAACAGCTCTTGGGTGCGCTCGAGCTCGCGGCGGGCCTTTTCCGTACCGATCTTCGCCCGCGCCACCCGGGCACGCATCTCCAGCCGGTTGGCCTTGGCCTCCCGCTGATCCATGCGCAGAAGGAGCTCGCCCTGCTTCACCCGCTGGCCCGTGGCCACCGCCACCTCCTCGACCACGCCGCTCTCCAGCACCCGCATCTCCACCTTCTGCACCCACTCGATCCAGCCCTTGAGCTGCATCGCGGCCAAGGACGATGTCGGGATCGACAGAAACAGGGCGCACGCCAGCCACCGTCGCATCGCTAATCTCCCGTCGAGGGCCAAAGGGGTTTTCCCTGCAGGGCGTTGAGCTCGGCCCAGGCCAGGGCCTGGCAATAGGCTACCTGCTGCTCCTGCATCCGCGCCTTGGTCTGCTGACTCATGGAGAATCCGAGGTCGGCACGGAATTCGCGCTCATAGAGTACACGGCTCTCCTCGAGGTTGAGATCCCGCCAAAGGGCTTCACTCCGGGTATACGCCTCTACCGCCCCCAGCGCCTGCAGGCGCAGTATGAGCTCCACGGCCTGCAGGCGCAGCTCGCCGTCGATGAGGCGCCGATCCGCCTCACCGCGACCCTGTTGCAGACTCGCGAGCCAGCGATTGCCCGCTGCGGCCGCGGCGACCACCCCTTCCAGCTCCGGGAGATCGCGTGGCGGTGGCGCCAGGGTGGGCGGGTACAGTTCTCGCGGCAGCTCCCCAGGCTGACCCAGGGCCTGCGCCAACAGGGCACGGGTAAGCCGCTGCGCCGCCTCACTGGCCGCGCGTCGCTGGCGCAGCTCCTGGTAGGTGGTCTCGAACTCCGCCACCTGCAACGGGGAATACTGACCCAACTCGCGGCGAACGTTGGCCCGATCGAACTGGATGTAGGCCACCGCCATGGCCTCACTGTAGCGACTGAAACTCAGGTCGGCCAGGATGACGTCGAAAAAGCGCTCGAGGATCTCGAGCTGCTGAGCCGCCAGGGGACTCAGAAGTGGGCCGCCGGCCCGTGCCCGCTCCGGGTCCAGACCTCGGGCGCTGCTAAAGGCCAGACCATGGCAGTCCAGGAACAGCGGCTGGCGGCGCGGAAAACGCGGCAAAACCTCGGCGCCGAGCTGCACCCGCGGGTGGGTTGGTGCAGACCCAAGCGCCTGCTCGAGGCCGAGCGGATCGGGAAGCCCCGCGGATGCCACTGGCCCCAGGGACACCCCCGCGAGACAGAGCAACGCGA
>JAEHCY010000240.1 GCA_016880695.1 Chromatiaceae bacterium
CGATGTCGGAGAAGATCGCGGGCACCCTGGCGCACTTGTGCGTCACCACGCCGCCGACGCCCCCCGCCCCAATGATGAGGACTCTGCTCATGATCTCACCCTGAAAGGAATGGTTCGCTCCCCGACCCGGGGGCCGAGAGAGGGCAGAGGCAAATCCCCTGCGGAAGATCGCCAAGCGGCGGAGGTTGCGCCCTCAATCACAGCCGGGGCGCTGACAGCCCGCATCGCGACGCATGGCTTCCGTTGCAGGCATTCGCCACCAAACCTCAATCAAGCGCCGCTGCCAGTTCGACCTGCTCGTGGAAACGTTTTCCACGCACGATGAAGTTGGTCTCGACCTCGCGCAGATTGAATGTCTGTTTGAAGTGCTCGATGACGGCAACCGCATCCATCGTGCTCTTGCAGGTATAGACATCCGCGCTGACGAATCCCCGCTCGGGAAAGGTGTGGAGGCTGATGTGGCTCTCGGCCACGATCACAAAGCCGGAGTAGCCACCCGAGTCCTTCGCGCTCAGGGGGGGCACCGTGAGGACGAATGGCTCGTGCAGTGGATACATGCCGAGCCGCTCCGGCAAACTCTCCAGGAGATTTGCAATCAGCGCCCTATCATTGAGACAAAGCGCCGAACCGCCGTAACCATCAATGGTGAGATGCGATCCGAAATGTGCGATATCGCCGCCCTCAAGGCTCATCTGATCCGATATCCCTTCAGTGCTCGCCTGATTTACCGGCGTGATCATCGTATAGATGTCCAGAGTCTCATACAAAACGCCCCTATCGCGATCGATCTGGCCCTTTCTTGGGTTGGCACCGAGCCTTAAGGACCCCGTCGAACCGCGGTCCGAAAAAAGTATACCGCACCTGCAAGGCAGAGTTCGCGCGCCACCAGGGAACGGCCAGGCGATTTTGGTCACCCTATCGGACATAGGGTTCGAGTGAACGCCTTCACATCTCCAACAGCTTTTCATCCTTGAGCCACAATTGGGGTAATCGGTCAGCCCTCTCGGCGCTTGCGGGAGAGGGTCCGGGGGAGAGGGTCTAGAGGAGTGGGGGTTCGAACGATTACAACGGAAGGCACGTTACCACCGGGTGTCCCAAGGTCGCCCCGTACCCGTTTGGGCGGGCCCCGCCCCCTCAGCTTCGTGTCAGCACCAGCCAGGAGCCAAGCCCGATGAGTGCGGCGCCGAGGAAAAACCAGAAGTTTGGCAGGGTATCGCGAAACACGAGAACTCCCGCCACGATCACGAACACGGGGTAGGAGATCTCAAGCACCGCGGAACGCGCCGCGCCCATGATGACAATGGACTGGAGGATCGCCACGTTCGCCAGCGTATAGCAGACCACCGTGATCACGAGCCATTATAGCTCAGTGGCTCTCAGATTGATCTCGGCAAGCGGTTCGCCGCGTGCCACGAGTAGACCGGCCGCCACCACAGCGCCGGTCACACACTGAATAAAGTAGAGTTTATAAACGGAGACATCCCCTAACGCCTTTTCTTCGAGCCGATAAACCAAGCCCCAAATGATGCTCGCGGCCAATGCCCACCAGGCACCAGTCGTCATTTCTTAGTCCCTCGCGCCCTTGAGATGCTATTCACAGTGGGAACCACAGGGAAGATCGGCATGTGGGGTGTCATAAGGGTCATCCGCTGGTCTTTCTTGGACTCGAGGTCCACCAACAGCCACCGCAACCGGGCTGTAGGCCGGCCAATGCCAGAAAACCGCCCCAATTCCCATCGACCTCGTGGCCTTAATGCAAAGAGCGACCGCAAATTGAATGATGATTCCCGAAAAAACGGCCGTCATGCTAAGCCCCAAACGCTTCTCGATCAACGGTGAGCTGGATATTTCGCGAACGACCGCCGGCGGCTGGCTGGCGCGTCGGCGACTACGCCGCCCGGGTGGGACCCCGCGGCCCAAGCGCGCAGCGGTCGTATCGAGGGGCGGCAGGCGTCGGTCGGCGTGTAGTGTGGGTGGGAACGAACCCCAACATTATCTTGACTCACCGAAATCGCCTTGAGAGCGCTCGGCGAGGTCGACGGTGAGGACATGGGTGGCCCCGCTGATCAACGCTCGGCGGTAACGCATTGGACCGAAAGCCCCGATTCAGTGGCAGCCGTTGGCGTAGTATAGATTTCGACGTACGCAATGGAGTCACCGTTTGCCGTTGAGCTTGGGGTTCGTTCCTCACGCCAAACAACGGCCGAGTCCGCTCCGAAAATCACCGGCTGCCCAAGGGCAGCGCCCGTCATCGCCGACCCGGGAGACAGCACATGTCCAAGCACGCCAACCGGCCGCGGGTCGTCACGACCGGCCACTACGCCGAGACCTTCGACGCTCACAGCGAGGAAGAGGTCTACGACATCGAGAAGGAGGGGCTGGTCCGCGACCTGCTGAGCAGCCTGGGGGAGGACCCGAACCGCGAGGGCCTGCGGCGCACCCCGCTGCGGGTAGCCAAGGCCATGGACTTCCTGACCAGCGGTTACCACACCACCGTGGATGAGGTCATCAGGGGGGCCATCTTCACCGAGGACTGCAAGGAGATGGTCGTGGTCCGCGGCATCGAGTTCTACTCCATGTGCGAGCATCACATGCTGCCCTTCTTCGGCCACGCCCATGTCGGCTACCTGCCCAACGGCAAGGTGGTGGGCCTGAGCAAGATTGCCCGTGTGGTGGACGTCTTCGCCCGCCGCCTCCAGGTCCAGGAGCGCCTGACCAACCAGGTGGCCGACAGCCTGATGGCGGCCCTCGACCCCCACGGCGTGGCGGTGGTGATCGAGGCGAGCCACACCTGCATGATGATGCGCGGGGTGCAGAAGCAGAACAGCAGCACGGTATCGAGCGCCATGCGCGGGGCCTTCCAGGACGACGCCCGCACCCGCGCTGAATTCATGGGCTTCATTCGCACCTGAGCCGAGCCGGGGCTGCCCTTGAGGGTCACTACCCTTGTCCCGTCCACCCTACGAACTGACCCTACTGGCGGCCGTGCTCGCCGTCTTCGCCTGGTCCGCCTGGTACCCCCACGACGGTGCACCTGGGTCCTGGAGGTATTCCCGGTGGTGATCGGACTGGCGGTCCTGGCGGGGACATGCCGCCGTTTCCCCCTGAGCCGGCTGCTGCTGGGCCTGATCGCCCTGCACATGGTCGTGCTCATGGTTGGCGGGCACTACACCTATGCCGAGGTCCCGGCCTTCGACTGGATCCGCGACCCGCTCAACCTGGCGCGTAACCACTACGATCGGGTCGGGCACTTCTTCCAGGGGTTCGTCCCCGCCCTCATCGCCCGCGAGATTCTGCTGCGCCTCACCCCCTCCAGCCCGGGGCCCTGGCCGCCTTTCTGGCGCTCTGCGTCGCCATGGTCATCAGCGCCTGGTACGAGCTCCTGGAATGGGGGGTAGCCCTGGCCACTGGCTCCGCCGCGGACGCCCTCCTCGGCACCCAGGGCGACGCCTGGGACACCCAGACGGACATGTTCCTGGCCTTCCTTGGTGCC
>JAEHCY010000241.1 GCA_016880695.1 Chromatiaceae bacterium
AAGGACGGCGACGTGATCCACTTCCGGTTTAATGTCTGAGTCGCTACCCGCCAGGCTCCGCAGCCGCTTGACGCATTCCCACCCTTTCAGTATCGTCTCCACCCTCTCGGCTACGTAGCTCAGCTGGTTAGAGCACGGCACTCATAATGCTGGGGTCGGTAGTTCGAATCTACCCGTAGCCACCATCTCCTCGGTTACTTCGCGTTTCCTCCACACAGCCGCAACCGACACCCTGTCCCCAGCGGGGACTTGCTACGCGGCCGCTTCGGTGTTCCTGCTCGACCTGGGTACAGCACACGCGGGGTGCCGGCCCCTCGATACGGCCGCTCAGAGGCCTACTCGGGGCCCACGCCGATTGACCGAGAACGCGAAGACAGCACCGGATATCAGCGCAGTCTTGCGCGACACTCCACAGTAGAGGGTTTTTTCACGAAGCCATGCCTGGTCGAAGGGCGCCGAGCGGCGCTCGCTGCGGTTCCCGGGATCGCTTCAGTGCTTGTCAGTCAATCGGTTGAATGAGCCCGCCCCGGTCTCGGGGACTCGGTGTGGCTACGCCTTGTCCGCCAACTACGAGTATCCCCAGTTGTGATCTCGATCTCATTGCCAGTTGAATTTTTCAAAATAATTTGTAGACTCTACAGCTAGTTCCAGGGCTTTTTTAACTGGAATTGCTAAAAACCCCAACGCCGGTGATCTTCGATGCGACTGGGTGGACGGACCATGAATAAGCCAGTAACCAGGTCGCGCCGCGCAAAGCGCGTGGGCCAACAAGCGCTTACCGCGATCTCTCGGCTCTCGGGTTTCTGCATCGGCGTCTACCAGCGGGTCGCGGCGCGCTGCCTCGGGTCCCGGGAGGCCTCGGCAGAAGGCCAATCGTCGCCGGGCAGGGGCCTGTCGCGCTCTTGGGATGGGCTCCGGCGGTTGCTCGGCGGGCGACGGGCTGCGGGCAGGATGGGGCCGGCGCGGGCGAAATCCCCGCCGGCAGCGCGGGCATCGTCGCCTCTGCTGCAGGAGGCCATGCTGGCGATTTCCTCGGCCGAGGAGGCTGCTCCCGCTCCCGTTTCCCTTGAGGCTCCCACGCCAGCGCCAGCGTCCGAACCGCGCCCCAGGTTTTCCGGATTGCGCCAGACCGAGGAGCCGCCAGCGCCTAGCTGTTCTCAAGCACCGACCTCGGCGCTGGCTCAGCCCCCGCGCGCAAAGGTTGAACCGCCAGCGGTGGCGCAGGGGGCACAGCCTGGCCGCCCCCAGGCCCTGCCTTGCCGGCAGGCAGGCCTGACCCCGGCACCTGCTCCGCAATCGCGCCCGAGTCCGGCACCGGACGCAGCGGAGAACCCACCAGCGCCCAGCCCTCCCCTGATCCCGATCCCAGCACCGGCTCCGCAGCCGCGTCCCAGGCTCGCGGCACCGCCAGCCGCGGAGCATCCGCCACAGCCTAGCCGTCCCCAGGCGCGGACCCCAGCTCCGGCTCCCCCGCCGCGCCCGGAGGTCGCCAGCCCGCCATTAGCGGGGCCGGCGATTGCCGCGTCCCGCACCGGGGATTATCCGGGCGCTGCGGGTTTGGCGGGGTCCACCCCCGCGCCTGAGCCCGTGGCGGAAGCGCCCGGATCGCGGGAAATCCTTTCGCGTCCCGCCCAGGTGATCTCCCTCGAACCGCGGCCCCGGCCGGCGATCGAGCGGCGGGTCCTGGTGATCGGCGACTGCGAGAACGACTCGGTATCGGTGGAGGCCTCGCTGCGTTTCGTGGGCCTGCTCGACAAGCAGCGGCGATTCTCGACCAAGACCTGCGGCATTCAGATCGTCCAGACCGGTGACTTCTTGTTCAAGAACAGCCCGAGCCCGGCGGTGGTAGGCTTCTGGGAAGGGTTGGGCCGGGCCGCCGCCCTGGCCGATTGTTGCCTGCACCTCGTGGCGGGCAACCATGAGCTCGAGATCTGGCGGCGGCTGCAGGCCGGAGATCGGATGGGTCTCAGCCGCCAGGCGGAGCGGGGGGTCCAGGCGTTGATTCGCCGCACCAGCCTCTTTCATGTGGTCGGGTCCATGCTGTTCATGCATGGCTATCCTACCCTCGCCCTGCTGCGGCACCTGCGGGACTACCGCAGGGACACCGGCCGGGGGCTCAACGACTACAACCAGGACCACTTTCATCCCGCCTTCGGCAACGCCCGGCAGCTTGCCCGCTATGCCTATCCCCGCGGCGGCCTCTGTCGCACCAGTCTGCTGCACGACGTGGCGGACCCCGAGCGCTACTACCGCCGCCACGGACGGGAGGTGGCCGATTTGCTCGGTGCCTTGGGCATCGAGCTAGTGGTCCACGGCCACCGTCCGGAGCGCTCCGGGGTGCAGGCCGACTATGAGCTCGGGCGTTGGCTGCCGGGAATTCGGATGATCAACAACGACGTGCAGCTCCGCCTGCAGGGCCCTGGGGCTACCCTGATCCGGCAGGTGGAGCATGGCCCCACCGATGTCCGCTTCGTCAACCGGGGCAACGCAACCCTCGCCCACCGCACGGATGTCCGACGCCTGCTGCGTGCGCCGGCCGGCCCGGCGGAAATCCCGCTGAGCCCCAGAAGCCGGCGCCTGGAGGGGCCAGTCGCAAGCTTCGTGCGCGGCCGGGACTTTGGGGTTCCAACGCTCGCCGCGGAGATCCACGTCGCCACCCGCTGAGCCTCCGGCCCGCGGGCGGGGCCGCGGCGCGGGGAGAATGGCCCGCTGCGGCCGGCCGGGCGGATAGCGGCCTCGGGATTGCCAAAGTAATCGCGCGAAAAAAAGCCCCCGGCGCTGGGCGCCGGGGGCAGGATCTCACCGTTATGGAATAAGGCTCGCGATCACTAGGATCGCGCGGTTAGTGCGCCGATGCCGCCTCCGCGTGGATACCGGTGTTCTGGCGCACATAGAGCTCGTCCCACATCTCCAGGGCGCGGCGGTCGCGGTAGAGCAGCGAGCCGATGATCACGCACAGGAAGCCCAACGGGATCGAGATCAGCCCCGGGTTCTTGAGCTCGAACAGCGGCTTCTCCAGGCCAACCATGCTGGTCGTGGCGCCACCGAGGTTGGTGATGGCGTCCTGGGCGCCCTTCTTGGCCTTCTCGGCCGCTGCGATGCCGTCCTTGACCTTCTGCTGCGCAGTAGGATCGGCGGCGGCGACCAGGTCGGCATTGAGCTTGACCAGCTTGTCATCCTGGGCCTTGATGACCTTCTCCTGCGCGGCCTTGACCTGCAGCGGATAGGTCATGTTCGGGGAGACCATCACCAGGGCGATGGCGCTCGCCGCACCCACGATCATCCCAAGCACGATGCCACCGGTGTTGCAGCGCTTCCAGTAGAGGGTGAGGAACACCGCCGGCAGGTTGCTCGAGGCGGCCACGGCAAAGGCCAGTGCCACCAGGTGGGCCACGTTCTGCCCTTTGGCCGCGATGCCGACGATGACCGCCATAACGCCGACGACGAGGGAGGCAATGCGCGCCGCCATCACCTGCTCGCGGGGGCTGGCGTGCTCGCCGCGGATCACACCCACGTAGATGTCATGGGCCATGGCAGAGGCCGCGGCCAGCACCAGGCCGGCCACCACCGCCACGATGGTGGCGAAGGCCACGGCCGCGACGAAGGCCAGGAACAGATTGCCCAGGTAGGAGTCGGCACCGCCGCCCACGAACTGGGCCAGCAACGGGCCGGCCATGTTGCCACCCTTGTCGATGGAGGCGATCTTGTCGGAGCCCACGTTGATGGCGGAGCCCATGCCCAGGAACAGGGTGAGGACGTAGAACCCGCCGATGATGGCCATGGCCCAGATCACCGACTTGCGCGCCGCCTGGGCGGTGGGGACGGTGAAGAAGCGCATCAGGATGTGCGGCATACCGGCGGTACCCAGCACCAAGGCCATCCCGAGGGAGATCTGGTCGATGGGGTTCTTGAGGAACAGACCGGGCTCAAGGAAGCGCTGCCCCAGCTCCTGGGGCGACATGGTGCTGGCGGCGTCGCCGACCAGCTTGGCCACCTGCTTCTGCACCCCGGGGTTGTCCACCACCGCCTGCAGGAACCCCGGCAGGGAGAACCCGTATTTGCCCCAGGTGAACAGCACCAGCAGGATCGAAGCCGTCACCAGCAGCACCGCCTTGACGATCTGCACCCAGGTGGTGGCCTTCATGCCGCCGAATACCACGTAGGAGATCATCAGCACGCCCACGACCATCACGCTGACCTCGTACTCGATGCCGATCAGGGTCTTGATCAGCACGCCGCCGCCGACCATCTGGGCGGTGAGGTAGAAGGTCGAGACGGTGATGGTGGACAGCGCCGCCACGGTCTTCGCCGCCTTCGGCTGATTGCGGAAGGCCAGTACGTCGCCGAGGGTGTACTTGCCGATGTTGCGGCAGGGCTCGGCGATGACCAGCAGCACGGTGATGTAGGCGACCAGCCAGCCCACCGAGTACATGAACCCGTCGTAGCCGTACAGCGAGATCAGGCCCGCGATACCGAGGAAGGACGCAGCCGAGAGATAGTCGCCGGCGATGGCCCAACCGTTCTGCACACCGGTCACGGTGCGGCCCGCGGCATAGAACTCCGCGGTGGTGTGGGTTTGCTTCGCGGCCCAGTAGGTGATGTAGGCGGTCACGGCGATGATGGCGCCGAACACCATGAAGGTCATCCACTTGAACTTGTCGTCCACCGCGCCGCTGGCGGCGAAGGCGGGGCTTGCGGCCAGTGCCAGGAATGGCAGCAGGCCAAGGGCTTTGGTTTTTTGCGTCATGGTTAGGCTCCTATCCGGTAGGCCTGGTTGGCGATCTCTTCGGCCATGCCATCGAACTCAGCGTTGGCGCGGCGGGCGTAGACAAAGGC
>JAEHCY010000242.1 GCA_016880695.1 Chromatiaceae bacterium
AAGGCCGGTCAGTACGCCTACCGCGACCGCCGGCAGAAGAAGCGGTTGTTTCGCGGCCTCTGGATCGTCCGCATCAACGCCGCCGCTCACGAGAACGGCCTATCGTACAGCCGCATGATCAACGGCCTGAAGAAGGCGGGGGTTGAGATCGATCGCAAACTGCTAGCCGATATCGCCGTGCACGACAGCACCGGTTTTGCGGCACTAGTGGGCCAAGCCAAGGCGGCGCTTTCCATCTGATCCTTGGCCCGACGACCCCTTGGTCGCTGGGGAAAGAACGAGGGGAAAGGCCGTGGGTCTTTCCCCTTTTTGTTTCGCGGCCCCAGGGGTGCCGCAGGTTTCCACTCTCAACCCAGGCGGGTGACCGACTATGTCAGCGGATTCCGGGCTCGACATCGCCCAACTCCAGCGGGAGGCCACCGGGGCAATTGCCCATGCTGCCGACGTCCTGGCGCTAGAGCAGATTCGGGTGCGCGTTCTCGGAAAGAACGGTTCCCTCACGGCGTTCCTCAAGCAGTTGGGCAGCTTGCCGCCGGAGGAGCGGCCCCAGGCCGGACAGGCCATCAACGAGGCGAAACGCTCCCTGCTGGCGGCCATCGACGGGCGCCGCGCCGAGCTGGAAGCAGCCGCTCTAGCGGCGCGCTTGAGTGCCGAGCGTATCGATGTCACCCTCCCCGGCCGAGGCCAGGGCCCCGGAGGCCTGCACCCGGTCACGCGAACCCTGCAGCGCATCGAACGTCTGTTCACCAGCGCCGGCTTCAGTGTGGTCGAGGGTCCCGAGATCGAGGACGACTACCACAACTTCGAGGCCCTCAACATTCCCGCCCATCACCCGGCGCGGGCGATGCACGATACCTTCTATTTCGATGAGCACCTGCTGCTGCGCACCCACACCTCCCCGGTGCAGATCCGTGTGATGGAGAGCAGCACTCCGCCGCTCAAGATCATCGCACCGGGCCGCGTGTACCGTTGCGACTCCGACCTCACCCACACTCCCATGTTTCATCAAGTGGAAGGTTTTCTGGTCGACGAGGAGGCCACCTTCGCCGACCTCAAGGGCGTGCTCTACGACTTCCTGCGTAACTTCTTTGAGCGCGATCTGCGGTTGCGCTTCCGGCCCTCCTATTTCCCTTTCACCGAGCCCTCGGCAGAGGTGGACATCGAGTGCGTCATGTGCAGCGGTCGGGGATGCCGGGTGTGCAGCCAGACCGGCTGGCTGGAGGTGCTCGGCTGCGGGATGATCCACCCCGAGGTGTTCCGGCACGTGGGGATCGACAGCGAGCGCTACCTCGGTTACGCGTTTGGTATGGGCGTAGAGCGCCTGGCGATGTTGCGATATGGCATCAACGATTTGCGTTTGTTTTTCGAGAACGACCTGAGGTTCCTCAGGCAGTTCGCCTAGGGCTCCGAGGCGGCGGGTTTCCGACCATCGGGTCGGCTGGCCCTGGGTTTTCGCCGGTGAGAGGCCGTCTAGCGGTCGAGAGGCTACCAAGATGAGATTCAGCGAAGCGTGGCTGAGGGAATGGGTCGATCCCGGGGTCGATAGCGACACCCTATGTAACCAGCTCAGCATGGCCGGGCTCGAAGTCGACGCCGTCGCACCCGTCGCACCCGAGTTCTCCGGGGTGGTGGTGGCACAGGTGCTGACGGTCGCGCAGCATCCCGACGCGGACAAGTTGCGCGTCTGCCAGGTGGAGGTAGGCTCGGGTGTCCCGCTGCAGATCATCTGCGGTGCCCCCAACGTGGCCGCGGGGATGAAAGTGCCCGCCGCCCTTGTGGGCGCCCTGCTACCCGGGAATTTGCGTATCAAGAGGGCCAAGCTGCGGGGGGTCGAATCCGTCGGCATGATCTGCTCCGCGACCGAATTAGGCCTCGCGGACACCTCCTCCGGCATCCTGCCACTGCCCGAGGATGCCCCAGTGGGCGAGGATGTTCGCGCCTACCTGAAGCTCGACGATCGCACCATCGAGCTCAACGTCACCCCCGACCGCGGAGATTGCTTCAGCCTGGCGGGCATCGCGCGGGAGGTGGGGGTGATCAACCGCAGCGCGGTCACAGGGCCAAGCTTCGTTCCCGTTCCCCCGCACGGCGAGGATCGGTTCCCGGTCCGGGTACTGGCGGAGGCCGCTTGCCCCCGCTACGTCTGCCGGATTATCCGTGGACTCAATCCCCAGGCGAGCACTCCGCTGTGGATGCTCGAGCGGCTACGCCGCAGCGGCCTGCGCGGGATCCATCCGGTGGTGGATGTCACCAACTATGTGCTGCTCGAGCTGGGCCAGCCGATGCACGGCTTTGACCTCGGCCGGCTTGATCGGGAGATCCAGGTCCGGATGGCGGCACCTGGCGAGAGCCTCGCTCTGCTCAATGGCACCGAGATCGCGCTTGGCCCCGACTCCCTGGTCATCGCCGACGCCAACCAACCGGTGGCCCTCGCCGGGATTATGGGCGGTG
>JAEHCY010000243.1 GCA_016880695.1 Chromatiaceae bacterium
CGCGGGTCGGTGCTTGCTACCAGATTCTGCACCCTGCCCCCGCGTTTCGGTCGCTTCCCACCTGTCATCACCTCACCCTGGGGTCAGGTAGGAAAGTAACGGTTTTGTGTGAATCCTTGGTTGTAGACCCACGCACGAGAAATCCTGCCAATTCAGGTTCCTGTTCGCCTGTTCGAACCTGCTCCAGCATCGGAGACTATGGTCATGGCCGGTCCCCCAGCGTCATGAGAGCAAGCCCTCAGAACACCTGCAGCCGCGGGTAATCCGCCGCCATCCGCTGCCAGAACCCCCCGCTCCAGTCCATGACAACCACTACAAACCAGTCCTCGGGGGTGGCGGCGAGCACCGCCTCGACCATGCGCCGGCCGCAACCTTTGACCGCCGAGGTCAGGGCATAGAACTGGAGGGTCTCCATCACGGGATCGATGAGCAGCTCAAGCCCAACCAGGTCTGTGCCACCGACCACCACCACAGGGTTCTTCTTGCCCTCCTGGGACAGCAGGTTGGAGGCGGTGAGCCGACCGGGGAACAGCTTGATGTATCGAAGCTCGGGGATCTCGGCGAGCTGGGTGGCCAGGCGCTCCTGGATCGGCTCGATGCGTTTGAGCGCATGGGCCTTGCGAATGCGCTCGCCGTCTATGAAGTGAGGTTGGGCCAAGGTCTTGGTGGCCTCGCGTCTGGAGTGGTCATTGAGCTCTTCTCGGTATCCTCGCACGAACGCGCGCCGAGGGTGGCCCCCAGTTGCCGAGCGCGGGGGGAGCCACCCGCGGCCTATTCGATGTCCAGCGGTCAGAACCCGCCCGAGGCGGGCGCTAGGGGGCGGTGGCGTTCCCCCGATCCGAGCATCGCATCACCTCGTTGCCAATATCGGTCCCCTCACTGAGCTCACTGTGCAGTGTTCGTCTCACCAGGTCACCCCACTCGGCCCATCCGCGGTCAGTAAGTCCGGCCACCCTCCCCGATCGCCGCAACTTGGCCCGCAGATCCGCTTCGGCGCCGAGGTACCCAAGCGGGCCAGGGTCACCCTCGGCACGTGCAAGCACCGGCCCATCCGGGGGGAACCCACCGCCCGGCCAACGCGGGCGAGGGGTACGCGCGTTCGAGGACAGATCCGAGTATGGCCGCCCGCTGCAGGCTCAGGTTCGGAAAGCACGCAGAATCGCGCTTGGTGGCAACACCTCAATGCAGCACCCCCGGCGGCTCGCCGGAGCGGTCCTTGGCCGGAAGCAGATCGACGAAGCGGCCCTTGGCCTCGGTGTAGTGCTGGAACTGGGGCGTGGCGAAGGTGCGTTTCTTCTTCGAGATCCCCTTGGGTTGGACGGTGACCTGGGCGACCCAGAGCCCATGGCGCGTCTCCAGGGCGAAGGAGACGATGTCGATGCGGTAGGGGGAGGCGCCGATGGAACCGTAGCGCTCGATGATCTCGTCGAATCGGTGCACCTTGTCGGGCGGCAGCGCCCAGGCATCCAGGATGACGAAGACGAAGTCGGCCTCGATCTGCTGGGCGATGTGCCGAATCAGCTGGGCCGAGGCGTCCTTCTCCTCACCGCTGCCGGTGCTCAGGGGCACAGGGTGGATTTCTTTCCTGGTCAGGTTGCCGACGAAGGCGAACGCCTGCAGTGACTCGCCCCGCTCGAGGATGCCCCGGGCCACGGCGATCAGGGGGTCGATGATGCTCCGATAGGCATCGGGAATGGCGGTCATGCGCAGGCGCCTCTCATGGCCAAGCCAGGTCGTGTTCTCGTTGCAGCCCGGTGCCCGGGTCCGCGCTTGGCGTGAAGGTACAGAATCCGACGTGGTTCAGAGACGATCTGCTCGAAGACGCCGGTCCCCGGCTCGCGCCCACCCGCCGGGGAGCCGCACCCAGCGAGCATGCGCGGGACGGATATTCTATTTACAATCCTATTGAAATTTGACGCCCAGGCGAATCGCAATCGTCCATCATCGCTTGGGCAAGGATAACGACAAAGGGAGCTCGGCGCTCTTCGTTCTGGGGTAACGGCAACGCCGAGCC
>JAEHCY010000244.1 GCA_016880695.1 Chromatiaceae bacterium
CCGAGAACGGAGACCCCGTTCCCGATCGCCCGTCGGTTGCCTCAGGCGGTGCGGAAAGCGATCCCGCGGGGCCTTGCGCTTCGCCTCGCACTGCGCGAACACTTGTGTCGAGCCTCGCGCGGAGTCAAGCTGAAGCACTAGCCGAGCCACGCGTGCCGGGCGCAGCCCTAGCAGACCCCCGTGGTTTGCGGTTCCCCAGGATCATTTCCCCACCCGGTCCATGCCTGAAGATCACCACCAGATTCGCCTACGGGGCGTCTGCCAGAACAATCTGAAGAATCTGGACCTCGACCTACCGCTGAACGCCCTGGTCGTGGTTACCGGAGTGAGCGGTTCGGGCAAGTCGTCGCTGGCCTTCGATACGGTGTACGCCGAGGGCCAGCGCCGTTACGTGGAGACGTTCTCGCCCTATGCGCGGCAGTTCCTCGAGCGCATGGACCGGCCGCGAGCCGAGCGCATCGACGGCATCCCGCCCGCCATCGCCATCGATCAGACCAACCCGGTGCGCACCTCCCGCTCCACCGTGGGCACCATGACCGAGCTCAACGACCACCTCAAGCTCCTGTTTGCCCGCGCCGCCCGCCTGTACTGCCGGGGGTGCGGGCGCGAGGTGCGCCGGGATGAGCCCGAGGCGGTCCTCGATCAACTCGGCGGGGAGTTTCCCGAGGGGTGCCGGGTCATGGTCTGCTTCGGGGTGCGGGTCCCCGCCAACTTCACCCAGGAGGAGGTGCAGGGCTTTCTTGCCGCCCAGGGCTATACCCGCATCCACCGCAGGGAGCCGGAGCGCCTGGAGGTGGTGCAGGACCGCACGCGGCTGACCGCCGCCAACCGCTCCCGCCTGGTGGAGGCCCTGGAGCAGGCCATGAAGCAGGGACAGGGGCAGGTGTCGGTCTACCCCCTCGGGGAGGACCTTGAGCCAGGCGAGGCGCGGCGGTTCTCGGCGGACCTGCACTGCGCCCAATGCGACATCCACTACCGCACGCCGATCCCCAACAGCTTTTCCTTCAACTCGCCCGCGGGCGCCTGCGACACCTGCCGCGGCTTCGGGCGGGTGATCGGGGTGGATTGGTCGCGGGTGGTGCCCGACGAGTCCCTGAGTCTGCTGGAGGGTGCGGTCAAGCCGCTGCAGAGCGACAGCTACTCGGAGGTCCAGGAGGACCTGATGGGCTTCGCCTATCGACGCGGCATCCCCACCGACCGGCCCTGGCGGGAGCTGACCCAGGAGCAGCGGACGTGGGTGATCGAGGGCGAGGGCCCCTGGGAGCGCGGGGTCTGGTACGGGGTGCGGCGGTTCTTCGACTGGCTTGAGACCAAGGCCTACAAGATGCACATCCGGGTGCTGCTGTCGAAGTACCGCTCCTACGACACCTGCCCGGTGTGCCGGGGGGCGCGCCTGAAGGACGAGTCGCTGCTTTGGCGCCTCGGCCAACGGGAGGACGCCGACGGGATGCTCGAGCCGGGAAGGCGCGTTCGCCCCGCCGCGCTGAATCTATCCGATGCTGTGCTCGGGGTCCTGCCGGGTCTCAACCTGCACGACCTGATGGGCCTGCCCCTCGATCGGCTGCGGGCGTTCTTTCAGGGTCTACACCTGCCCGCGCCCCTCGATGGGGCCACCGATCTGCTGCTCACCGAGGTCCGCTCCCGCCTGCGTTACCTGATTGAGGTGGGGGTGGGCTACCTCACCCTCGATCGGCAGTCGCGCACCCTCTCGGGCGGGGAGGTGCAGCGGATCAATCTCACCACGGCGCTCGGAACTTCGCTGGTCAATACCCTGTTCGTGCTCGATGAGCCCAGCATCGGGCTGCATCCGCGGGACATGCAGCGGGTGATCGGGGTGCTGCAGCGGCTGCGCGACGCCGGCAACTCGCTTCTGGTGGTGGAGCACGACCCCGAGGTGATGCTGGCCGCGGACCAGGTCCTCGACCTCGGGCCGGGTCCGGGGGAGGCGGGCGGAAGCATCGTCTTCCAGGGCACCCCGGCGGAGCTGTTAACAGACCCGCGATCGCGCACCGGCGCCTACCTCGCGGGCCGCGAGCGGGTGGGGGGTGGCCGCCTGCCCCGAGCCCCCGCGGCGGCGGAGGGGGAGATCCGCGTCCTCGGCGCCCGCGCTCACAACCTCAAGGACATCGATGCGGGCATCCCGCTCAATCGGCTGGTCTGCCTCACCGGCGTGTCGGGCTCGGGCAAGTCCACCCTGGTTCGGGACGTGCTCTACAACGCCCTGGCCCGGAGTCTGGGACACCCGGAGGAGACCCCGGGTGAGCATCGCGCGATCGAGGGGTACCGGGGCATCGAGGAGGTGGTGCTGGTGGATCAGTCGCCCATCGGCCGCACCTCCCGCGCCAACCCCGGCAGCTACGTGGGCGCCCTCGATGGCATCCGCAAGCTGTTCGCCAAGGAGCCCCTGGCCAAGGAGCGTAACTACACCGCCGGCACCTTCAGCTTCAACGCCGGCGACGGCCGTTGCGCCACCTGCGGCGGTTCGGGTTTCGAGCATCTGGAGATGCAGTTCCTCGCCGACGTCTACCTGCCGTGCGCCGACTGCAACGGCCAGCGCTTCCGCCGGCCGGTGCTGGAGGTGCGCCATCAGGGGCGCTCCATCGCCGAGGTCCTCGGGCTGACGGTGAACGAGGCGGCGGCCGCCTTCGCCGAGCACCCCGATATTCGCCGGGCGCTCGAGCCCCTGCGGGCGGTGGGGCTCGGGTACCTCAAGCTCGGCCAACCGGTGCCCACCCTCTCGGGCGGTGAGGCCCAGCGCCTCAAGCTGGCCGGGCACCTGGCGGAGCGGGGGGGCCGCCGCCGTGGCCACACCCTGTTTTTGTTCGACGAGCCCACCACGGGGTTGCACTTTGCCGACATCGCGGTGCTGCTCAAGGCCTTCGATCGGCTGCTGCGGGCCGGTCACTCGCTGGTGGTGATCGAGCACAACCTGGACCTGATCGAGGCGGCGGACTGGATTGTCGATCTGGGTCCGGAGGGGGGCGACGGCGGCGGCCAGGTGGTGTGTCAGGGCACCCCGGAGGCGGTTCGCGCCCATCCCACCAGCCACACCGCCCAGGCGCTCCGCGCCTACGCCCAGGCACGCTCGCGCCCGGCGGGGACGCAGGTGGTCCGCGACGCGCCCCGGCCGGTGCGGCGAATGTGCGAGTCTGACACCATTGAGATTCTGCACGCCCGCGAGCACAACCTAAAAAACATCAGCCTGCGGATTCCGCGCGAGAAGCTCACCGTCATCACCGGGGTGTCGGGCTCGGGGAAGAGCACCCTGGCCTTCGACATCCTGTTCAACGAGGGCCAGCGCCGTTACCTCGAATCCCTCAACGCCTATGCGCGCCAGTTCGTCCAACCCGCGGCGCGGCCCGACGTGGATGCCATCTTCGGTATCCCGCCCACCGTGGCCATCGAGCAACGCACTAGCCGCGGGGGCCATAAGAGCACCGTGGGCACGCTCACCGAGATCCACCACTTCCTGCGCCTGCTGTTCGTCAAGCTGGGGGTGCAGCACTGCCCCGATTGTGCCATCCCCATCCAGCCCCAGAGCCGCGAGGCCATCGCCGAGCGCCTGTTCGCTGAGTGGCAGGACCGGCGGATGGCCCTGTTCGCGCCCCTGATCGTGGCCCGCAAGGGCCTTTACACCGACCTGGCCAAGTGGGCCGCGCGCAAGGGCTTCACCCTCC
>JAEHCY010000245.1 GCA_016880695.1 Chromatiaceae bacterium
GCCTGCTCCACGTGGTTGACCGAGCCGAAGAAGAGCGACCCGTCGATGCGGAGGATGCGCAGTTGCGGGCATTGGGGCACCCCCGCCGCGCTGGAAAAGGCGCGGTTGGGCAGGTTCGGGTCGGGGGCGAGGGTGACGATACGCGGCTTGGAGGTGCGCTCCAGATAGAGCACCAGCGAAAGCAGTACCCCGGCGAAGATGGCGAACTCGAGCTCCAGGAACAGGGCGGAGAAGAAGGTGACCGCCAGCACCGCCGTCTCCCGCCGCGAGGCATGGAGGATGTGGCCGATCTCCTTGAAGTCGATGAGACCCCAGGCGACGAGGAAGAGTACGCCCGCCATGGCCGCCTTCGGCAGATACCCCGCGAGCGGCGCCAGCAGCAGCACGATAGCCATCAGCAGTAGGCCGCCGAAGACCGCTGCCAGTGGCGTGCGTGCCCCGGCCTCGAAATTGAGTCCGCTGCGGTTGAAGGAGCCGGTGGCCACGTAGCCGGAGAAGAAGGCCCCGGCAATATTCGACAGCCCCTGGCCGATGAACTCCTGGTTGCCGTCGATGCGGTAGCCCCCGCGGGCGGCGAGCGAGCGGCCGATGGAGACCGCCTCGGTGAGCGCAAACAGGGTCACCGCCAGGGCCGAGGGGGCCAGGTGCCTGATGTTGTCCAGCGTCAGGGCGGGCGCCGACAGGGGCGGCAGGCTGGCGGGCAGGGCGCCGACGGTGGCGATGCCGGTCTTATCCGCGCCCAGCAGGAAGTCCAGGGCCACGGCGAGCAGGCTGCCACCCACCATTGCGGCGATCATGTAGGGCAGGCGCGGCAGCCAACGCTTGACCGCGATGCCGATCAGCAGGGTCGCGACGGCAACGGCGGTCGCGCTGGGTTGATCTCGGCGGCGTGACGGCCGAACTGGATGAGGATGTCGTGGAGGTGTCCGCCGCTGTCCATGGTCAGGCCGAAGAAGTGCTTGAGCTGCTTGGCGGCGATCAGCAGGGCCGCCCCGGCGGTGAAGCCCACCACCACCGAGTGGGAGATGAAGTTCACCAGGGCACCCATGCGGGCGAGGCCAAGGGCGAGTTCCATGAGGCCGACCATGCAGGTCAGGGTCAGGGCCAGTGCCACATAGTCCGGCGTACCCGGCGCGGCGATCACCGACAGCGCGGAGAACAGCACCACTGAGGCCGCGGTGGTAGGTCCGGAGACCAGATGGCGCGACGAGCCGAACAGGGCAGCGACAATGGCGGGTACCATGCCTGCATACAGGCCGTATTCCGGCGGCATGCCGGCGATGGTGGCGAAGGCCACACCCTGGGGCAGGACCACGACCGCGCCGGTCAGGGCGGCCATGAAGTCGGCCTTCAGCTCGCTGCGCCCGACACCGGGCAGCCAGCTCATGAAGGGCGCCAGCCACGCCCAGCGCGGGGGGATGTGGAATTGTTTCATCGGTACGCTGCCGGCTATCCCCGCGGAGGCTGGTTGGAGTCTCCTGTCCCGGGTTTCGCGCCGGCGTTGACGACCGTCAGGGCTGCCATGTTGACGATGCGCCTTACCGTGGCCGATGGGGTCAGGATATGCACCGGGCGCGCAGCGCCGAGCAGGATGGGGCCAATGGCCACCCCGCCGCCAGAGGCGACCTTGAGCAGGTTATAGGCGATGTTGGCCGCTTCGATACTGGGCATGACCAACAGGTTGGCTTCGCCCTTCAGGGTGGAGCGCGGCATGATGACCCGGCGTACTTCCACGTCGAGCGCGCAGTCGCCGTGCATCTCGCCGTCAACCTCCAGTTGCGGGTCGGCGGCCTGGATCAGCGCCAGGGCCTGGCGCATCTTGACCGCGGAGGGACTGTCGGAGGAGCCGAAATTGGAGTGGGAGAGCAGGGCTACCCGGGGCGAGATGCCGAACCGGCGCACCTCTGCCGCCGCCATTAGGGTGATCTCGGCCAGTTGTTCGGCGGTGGGATCGAGGTTGACGTGGGTATCGACAACGAATGCTAGGCGCTCGGAGAGCAGCAGGCCGGTCATGGCGGCGTAGGATTTGACCCCGGGGCGCTTCCCGATGACCTGGTCCACATAGTGCAGGTGCAGATCATAGGTGCCGAAGGTGCCGCAGATCATGCCGTCGGCCTCCCCGCGGCGCACCATCATCGCGCCGATCAGCGTGAGCCTGCGCCGCATCTCGATCTTCGCGTACTGCTCGGTGACGCCCTTGCGTTCGGTGAGCCGGTGGTACTCCTGCCAGTACTCGCGGTAGCGCGGGTCGGACTCGGGGTTCACCAGGTCGAAGTCCTCGCCGGCGCGGATCCGCAGGCCGAAGCGCTCGATGCGCCGCTCGATCACCGCGGGCCGCCCCACCAGGATCGGCCGCGCGACCTTCTCGTCGATCACCACCTGCGCGGCCCGCAGCACGCGCTCGTCCTCGCCCTCGGCGTACACGATCCGGCTGCGCGGCGCGCGCCGGGCCGCCGAGAAGATCGGCTTCATGAAGTTGCCCGAGTGATACACGAACTGCTCGAGCTGCGCGCGATACGCGTCGA
>JAEHCY010000246.1 GCA_016880695.1 Chromatiaceae bacterium
AATGGACCTGGATTCGGCGCAGCGCCCCCGCGGTATCCGCCCCGCGCAGCACGTCCTGGCCCGTCGCCAGGTTCAGCCCCGAGACGAACCCCGCCAGCCAGTCCTGGTAGCGCCGGTACTCCGCGATGCCCCGATCGACACCCTGTTCCCGCTCGTTCCATGCCGTGATGAAGTCGTCGCAGGACTTCACCCCGTAACCGAGAAGCGCCGGCTTCTCATCGGCCCACGCCGGGCTTTGCCCTGCGATCGCCGCCCAGAGCAGACACGCGCAAGCAGCACCCGCCACACCTCTCATGGATCGCTTCATGGCACCCTCTTCATCGAGCTCTTTCGGTGCGGATAGGATACCGCTTGTGGCGGTGAGCACACAGGATGATCCTTGAGACCACCGCGCCAGTACGGAGTACCGCTTCAACCAGCCACTACCGAAGGCCGAGCGGGAGCGGCAACCGTCCAGTCTGAACGGCGACAATGAGGAATCGCACCGTTCCTCGAAGAACGAAGATCGGCGGGATGCCTTGCGCGGAATGGGTTTTTGGTAAGAAAGTGGCGGAGAGAGAGGGATTCGAACCCTCGATGGGCTTTTAACCCATACTCCCTTAGCAGGGGAGCGCCTTCAGCCTCTCGGCCATCTCTCCTCTAGCAATCGGTTTTGCAGGAGCCCTGGTAACGATTTGAGGGGGCTCGTCCGCGAGGTTTTGCCACGCCTTGCCGCCACACCCTTCAATGATCGGCCGGAACCCCTGTGGCCCAGGCACGCCTAAAGGTTAAGCAAACAGACAGAGGCAGCGATTGATTATATCGTCGATCCTCAGTCCTTGCCCAGTTACTTACTCCCCCGCCGCAGCCGCCTGCATCTCCTGCTCGCGCTTGATGCGCTCGTAGATCTCTTCACGGTGAACGGCTACGTCGCGCGGCGCATTCACACCGATGCGAACCTGATTGCCTTTCACGCCCAGGACGGTTACGGTGACCTCATCGCCGATCATGAGGGTTTCTCCCACCCTCCGGGTCAGTATAAGCATCTTTCCAGCTCCGTTGATTTTGCCATTATTCAGTAGCAGCCTGACTCCTCAAGAGGAGGCCTTCGCTCTAAGTGGCTCCGCGCCATCCCCCGTGACTGCCGCCAACCAAGTTTCGTCCCAAGCCCACCTTCGTGGTTGCGAAACGGCGAAATTTTAACAGTAGAGTAGACCATTCCAAGCGCTTTTTGTGCCGGAATCCATGAATTCCGTGTGGGCACTCGCAGAACGGGCAGCAAGAATTGCTTGCGGGCTTCAGGCAGCCGTCTCCCCGGCAAGCCCAAAGGCCTCATGCAGGG
The DNA here is from genome assembly GCA_016880695.1 of Chromatiaceae bacterium. Classification (GTDB taxonomy): domain Bacteria; phylum Pseudomonadota; class Gammaproteobacteria; order Chromatiales; family Chromatiaceae; genus JAEHCY01. The sequence continues at coordinate 1,322 of JAEHCY010000246.1, forward strand.
CTCGCACGCCGAGCTCGAGGTACTTCTCGTCCACCACGACAGAGATCTTGATCTCGGAGGTGGAGATCATGCGGATATTGATCCCCTCCTTGGCCAGGGCGCCGAACATCGTACTGGCAATACCGGCGTGGGAACGCATACCGACGCCCACCAGCGAGATCTTCACGATGCGGTTGTCCCCTAGGACCTGCTTTGCAGACAGCGTCTCCGCCGTGCTGCGGAGCATCTCCATCGCGCGGGGGTAGTCGTTGCGGTTCACCGTAAAGGTAAAATCCGTGGTTTTCTCATCCGCGGCGATGTTCTGGATGATCATGTCGACCTCAATGTTGGCATCGGAGATCGGCCCGAGGATCTTGTGCGCCACCCCCGGTTGATCCGGCACCCCGAGAATTGTCAACTTGGCCTCGTCACGGTTGAACGCAATTCCGGAAATCTTCGCCTGTTCCACGATTTCTTCCTCGAGACTGATGAGCGTGCCCTCGCCCTCCTCAAAGCTGGAGAGCACCCGCAACGGCACCTTATATTTACCTGCAAATTCCACTGAGCGGATCTGCAGCACCTTGGAGCCGAGGCTGGCCATCTCCAGCATCTCCTCGAAGGTGATCCGATCGAGCCGGCGTGCGCGCGGCTCCACCCGCGGGTCGGTGGTGTAGACACCGTCCACGTCGGTATAGATCTGGCATTCGTCGGCCTTCAGGGCCGCGGCCATGGCAACAGCCGAGGTGTCCGAGCCGCCCCGGCCGAGGGTGGTGATGTTGCCCTGCTCATCGACTCCCTGAAAGCCGGCGATCACCACCACGCGCCCGACCTCGAGATCGGCGCGGACCCGCGCGGCGTCGATATCGCGGATACGGGCCTTGTTGTGGGCACTATCGGTCAGGATGTGGACCTGGGAGCCGGTGTAGGAGCGGGCCTGGCACCCCGCATCTTCCAGCGCCATGCTGAAAAGCGCGATGGTAACCTGCTCGCCGGTGGCCAGTAGGACGTCGAGCTCCCGCGGGCTGGGTCTCGGCTGAATGGATTTGGCAAGGGCGATGAGGCGATCGGTCTCGCCCGACATAGCGGACACCACCACCACCAACTGATGCCCCCGCTCCGACCAGGACTTTACCTTGGCCGCCACGGCCTTGATGCGGTCGATGGAACCGACCGAGGTACCCCCGTACTTCTGAACGATGAGCGCCATGGGCTTCTACTTCCCGAGACGAGTTGGCCGACGCGAATTGCCGCACCGCAAAAACCGCGGTATTAGACGCTTCGGAGCGGTGATTTTCAAGGCGCCTGCGTCCTTGCGGCTTGTTTGCGCGGCGGTGCTCTAGCTGAGCCGTTGACGAACCCACCCCTCTGCCAGGGACAGAGCCTCCGCCAGACCCTCGGGACGCGATCCGCCCGCCTGGGCCATGTCGGGACGCCCACCCCCTTTCCCTCCCACCTTTTCCGCCACCACTGCGATGAGGTCCCCCGCCCGCAGCCGCTCAGTCAGATCCTTGGTCACGCCGACCACCAAACTGACCTTGCCATCGTGCTCGGCACCCAGCACGATCACGGCTGAGCCGAGCTTGCTCTTCAACTGATCAAGGGTGCTGCGCAGGGACTTCATGTCGGCCCCGTCGAGCTTCGACGCCAGCACCTTGATCCCTCCCACCTCGACCACCCGGTCCTCCAGCGCACTCCCCGCGGCACTGGCGAGCCTGGCCTTGGCCTGCTCTAGCTCCCGTTCCAAACGGCGGTTGCGCTCGATGAGCTGCAGCACCCGTTCGTCGAGGTCATCGCGGCCGCCCCGCACCACCTCGGCGATGCGGCGGAGTTTTTCCTCGTCCTGTTCGACCCATTCCAGGGCGCGACCACCGGTCACCGCCTCGATACGCCGAACCCCCGCCGCAATGCCGCCCTCGGAGACGATCTTGACCAGACCGATATCCCCCGCGGCACGCACGTGGGTACCGCCGCAGAGCTCCACCGAGAAGTCACCCATGCGCAGCACGCGCACCCGATCGCCATACTTCTCGCCGAACAGGGCCATGGCACCCGCGTTCTTGGCCTCGTCGATGGGCATGACCCGCGTCTCGACCGGATGGTTGCGCCGCACCTGCTCATTGACCAACCGCTCGACCTCAAGGACCTGCCCACGGGTCATGGGCTCGAAGTGGGAGAAATCGAAGCGTAGCCGCTCGGGCTCCACCAGCGAGCCCTTCTGGCTGACGTGGGCCCCCAGCACCCGACGCAGGGCGGCGTGCAGCAGGTGGGTTGCCGAGTGGTTCAGCGCGGTCTGCCCGCGTTGGCCGGCATCGACCTCGGCTCGGACGGGATCTCCAATACGGAGATCCCCGCCCACCACCCTACCGATGTGCGCGAACACCTCGCCACCCTGCTTGCGGGTGTCCGCCACCGCGAACTCCCCGCCCTCCGCGATGAGGCGCCCACGATCTCCGATCTGGCCGCCGGACTCCGCGTAGAACGGGGTGCGGTCCAGCACCACCAGCCCTTCCGCGCCTTCGGAGAGGACATTCTCGGGCTGACCATCGCGGAACAGTCCGATCACCGTCGCCTGGTCCTCAAGCTGCTCGTAACCGGTGAAGGCGGTCTCGCCCTCCAGACCCAGGAGCACGCCCTGCTCCATGACGAATTGACTCGCGGCCCGGGCCCGCGCGCGCTGCTGGGTCATGGCCCGCTCGAAGCCCGCCATGTCGAGCTCCAAGCCGCGCTCGCGGGCGATGTCGGCGGTGAGGTCGGTGGGAAAGCCGTAGGTGTCGTAGAGCTTGAACACGGTCTCGCCGGGGAGACGCTGGCCGCTGAGCTCCCCGATCGCCCCCTCGAGGACACGCATCCCCTGGGCCAGGGTCTCGGCGAAGCGCTCCTCCTCACGTCTGAGCACCCGCTCGATATCGCCACGCCGTTGCAGAAGCTCGGGATAGGCCGCACCCATCTCCCGGCACAGCGGATCGACCAGGCGGTAGAAGAACGGCTCCTGCACACCGAGCTGGTAACCGTGGCGGATGGCGCGGCGGATGATCCGGCGCAGCACATACCCGCGCCCCTCGTTGCTCGGGATCACCCCATCGAGGATCAGAAACCCACTCGAACGGATGTGATCGGCGATCACCCGCAGTGACTTGCTCTCCCGGTCCTCACAGCCGGTCGCCTCGGCAGCGGCGGCGATGAGGTGGCGGAAGAGGTCGATGTCGTAGTTGCTGTGCACGCCCTGCATGACTGCCGCCAGCCGCTCCAGCCCCATGCCGGTATCCACCGAGGGTTTGGGCAGCGGTGT
>JAEHCY010000247.1 GCA_016880695.1 Chromatiaceae bacterium
AGCTTGGTGGAATCGACCCTGTCTTTGGGGAAGGTGGAAAAGGAGATGTAGGAGATCTGGTTCGAGATAATGCCGTTCAAGTCCGGCGTCCCGACATCTACGGGAATCAGAAGGCTTATCTTCCGGCTTCTCCTTCCGTGCCGGCTGTTCCACTGGTCGATGCTCCTGAAGCAGATCGCCATGAGGATATCATTAACCGTGCCGCCCACCGAGTTGGACTTGGCCTTCAGCTCTAGGAACTGCGCCGGGGTTATGATGGCAGAACAGAAGTCGACCTCTCCCGGACGATCTGACCGGTCATAGAAAACCTTGACCGGGTGGAAGAGCGGATTGATGAAGAGGAAATGGTAGAGATGGAAGAGCATCTCCCGGTAGAAGCGCTTGGTTCTCGTCCTCTCGAGTCTGGCTTCTTCCAGGAGCTCGTCCCCGTTCCGCTTGGCCCCTTTGGCCGACAACGAATCGTCTGGCGGCTTGCCGTGGTATCTGGAGATTATGTCATTGCCCAGACGAACCGCGCGAACCCCATCCACGGCGGAATGATGGAAAGTGAGGACCATGGCGGATTCCCCCGGCCTCTTCTTCAGCAGAAGAATCCTGAACGGGAAGCTCTTCCGGACGTCCAGCGGCCGGTTGATCCACTCATGGATACGTTGTCTGAACGAGGCGTCAACGTCGAGTTGGCCCTGACCTGCCTTAGACTGAGCGGCAGACAGGTCCTGGACCTCCAGCACCTCCCCCACATATTCCTCATGCACTTGGCGGCGGTGGCGCAAAGGTCCCCCGCACAGAGTTGTCATTAGCTCCGGGTGGGCCCGCGCGGTGGCCAAGATGGCCTCTCTAAGCCGGCCAGGATCCGGGTCCCCCTTCAAGTAGAGTATCCCGGAATAGATCATGCGCTGGCCGGTGCAGCCGATCTCGAAAGACAGCAGTGTCTTGTCGAAGCAATTGAGACGATTAGCCAAGCTCAGCCTTTCTTTTCCCCCCTCAGCCCCTGTGTCGCTGACGCGACTGGAGACTGCCAGTGTATTCTGCCAATCCGGACGGGTTTTGTCAAACAATTTCGTACCCATTGCCGGCGCCGAGCGCGACCAGTGGCTGATGTGCATGCGCCTGGCCCTGGACGAGGTGGTGGCGGATGCGGAGCTACGCGGCAGGCTATTCGAGGCCATGGCGGGGCTTGCCGATCACATGCGCAACCGGCCGGAGCCGGAGTAGGTCCGCTTCAGCCGGACATCGCGGAGTCCGCATGAATGCGATGACATGGACTCCTCCCGCCCCCTACGGCATCGTAAGTGCCAGGCTTGAGATGGGCTCAAGCGCAAACGGGAACGGGAGGAATCGCCATGGATATTAAGGTGATCGGGCTGGATTTGGCAAAGAGCGTGTTCCAGGTGCACGGGGTGGACGCGGCGGGGCGGACGGTGCTCACGCGGGGGCTGCGCCGCAGCCAAGTGCTGGAGACGTTGGCGCAGATGCCCCCGTGTCTGGTGGGGATGGAGGCCTGCGGGGGTGCGCAGCACTGGGCGCGTTCTCTCGCGGCGCAGGGGCACCGGGTGAAGCTGATGAATCCGCGCTACGTGAAGGCGTACGTGCGCACGAACAAGAGCGACCGGGCCGATGCAGCGGCGATTGCCGAGGCGGCGGCGCGCGAGGCGGTGCCGGCCGTTCCGGTGAAGGCGCTGTGGCAGCAGGATCTGCAGGGGGTGCACCGGGTGCGGGCGCAGTTGGTGCAGAGCCGGGTGGCGCTGGGCAACCAGATCCGGGGGCTGCTCGCCGAGTACGGGATCGTGCTGCCCCGGGGGGCGGGGGCGCTGCGCCGCGCGCTGCCCGGGATCCTGGAGGACGCCGAGAACGGCCTCTCGGGGCTGATGCGCCGGGTGCTCGCCGAGCAGTACGAGCGGCTCGCCGAGTTGCAGGGGCGCATCGAGGGTTATGACCGGCTGCTTGCCCAACTCGCGCGCGAGCGCCCCGAGTGCCGGGCGCTGATGACGGTGCCGGGCATCGGGGTGCTGGGGGCGAGCGCCCTGGCGGCCTTCGCCGGCAACGCGGCGGGGTTCGGGCGGGGCCGGGAGCTCGCCGCCGCCCTGGGGGTGGTGCCGCGGCACAGCGGCACCGGAGGCATCACCCGCCCCGGGGCGATCAGCAAGCGCGGGGATGCGTACCTGCGCACGCTCCTCGTGCACGGAGCGCGGGCGGTGCTGCGCACCGCCGCCAGCAAGAGCGACCGGCTCGCGCGCTGGGCGCTCTCGGTGCAGGCGCGCCGGGGCACCAACATCGCCACGGTGGCGCTCGCCAACAAGCTCGCGCGCATCGCCTGGGCGATCCTGCGCCGGGGCGGCACCTACCACCCCGACTCGATCCCCATGGCAGAGGCCGCCTGAACCAAACACACCGTCTTCCACAGCGTTGCCAGGCACCACGAGAGGATGAGCACAACCGGAGCGCATCGGCCTGCGGCCCAACCTGATAGGTCCGCTGACCCTCAAGAGGTCGTGAAAGCGACGAGGCACCGCAGGCGCGTAAGCATCATCATGGCCAGGGAACTCACCCTTCCCACAAACAGGCCGGATATACGGTTGCAACGCTACCGACTCGCCTACCCTTAAAAGGTGCTTGCCAATCGGGAGGAGTCCATATACGGACCTACGCCCAGCGCAGCAGCAGTGTTCCTTCCGCCCCGCGCTCCACCTGAGTGCCGAAGCGCCGCCCCTCCCGGTTGAGGGTCTGCTCCAGCCAGCTCACGCCTTCTTCCGGCGCGCGCGTCACGCGGAAGCGGACGCTGTGGGTCGGGGTCATGGAAAGCGCGGCCAGCCTGCCCGTCACCGGGTCCAGGGTGGGGAAGTACATCAGCGCCAGGTCGCCGCGGTACTCCTCGTGGCCGCTGATGCCCTCGTAGTCGTTG
>JAEHCY010000033.1 GCA_016880695.1 Chromatiaceae bacterium
ACCACGGCATCCACTTCCGCGTGCTGACCAAGATCCTGCGCCTGTCGGGCGGCGACCACCTGCACACCGGCACCGTGGTGGGCAAACTCGAGGGCGACCGCGAATCCACCCTCGGCTGGATCGACCTGCTGCGCGAAAGGTACATCAAGGAGGACCGTAAGCGTGGCATCTTCTTCGATCAGGACTGGGGCTCCATGCCCGGCGCCTTCGCCGTGGCCTCCGGTGGCATCCATGTCTGGCACATGCCGGCGCTGGTCACCATCTTCGGCGACGATGCGGTGCTGCAGTTCGGTGGCGGCACCCTGGGTCACCCCTGGGGTAACGCGGCCGGCGCCGCGGCCAACCGCGTCGCCCTGGAGGCCTGTGTCGAGGCCCGCAACCAGGGTCGCCAGCTCGAGAAGGAGGGCAAGGACATCCTCACCGCCGCCGCCAAATCGAGCCCCGAGCTCAAGGCGGCCATGGAGACCTGGAAAGAGATCAAGTTCGAATTCGATACCGTCGACAAGCTCGATGTCGCCCACAAGTAGGCCGCGGCCGGCGTGGGCCGTCCCACGGGCCCACGCCGGCCAAGATCGCAAACACCCCGAATTTCGTAGAGGATAATCGCATGGCAAAGAAACAAGCTGACAAGGGCATGGAGATCGAGGACTACGCCTCCAGCCTCTCCGACGTCCGCAGCCGCAAGTTCGAGACCTTCTCCTACCTGGCGGAGATGGACAGCAAGCAGATCCGCCAGCAGGTCGACTACATCGTCTCCAAGGGCTGGAACCCGGCCGTTGAGCATACCGAGCCGGAAAACGCCTTCAGCCACTACTGGTACATGTGGAAGCTGCCCATGTTCGGCGAGACCGACGTGGACAAGATCCTGGAGGAGGCCGAGGCCTGTCACAAGGCCCACCCCAACAACCACGTGCGCCTGGTCGGCTATGACAACTTCAAGCAGTCCAAGGGCGCCGAGATGGTGGTCTTCCGCGGGAAGCCGGTCTAGACCACCGCGCGCCCGCTGAGCATGGCCCCTGCTCCTCCCACGGGGCAGGGGCTTTTTGCTTAGCGTTGTAGGGGAAAATCACTGACCGGGGTGCGAGCCCGCGTGCTGTCCGGACCCCTGCCAGTACCGAGCTCATGACTCGCTACTTAACCGCCTCACCTCTCTCGGAGGGGACCATGAGTGAGATTGACTGCAACCAGTACCTGATCCACGCCGAGCCCTACTACCGCCCCGTCGGCAGCGAAGTGACGATGTACCAAGCGGCCTACGCCGCCCGTATGCCGGTGATGCTCAAGGGCCCCACCGGCTGTGGCAAGTCGCGATTCGTCGAATACATGGCCTGGAAACTCGGCAAGCCCCTGATTACCGTGGCCTGCAATGAGGACATGACGGCCTCGGATCTGGTGGGTCGCTTCCTGCTCGATATCAACGGCACCCGCTGGCAGGACGGCCCCCTGACCCTGGCCGCCCGCCTTGGCGCCATCTGCTACCTCGACGAGATCGTCGAGGCGCGCCAGGACACCACCGTGGTGATCCACCCGCTCACCGACCATCGCCGCAACCTGCCCTTGGAAAAGAAGGGCGAACTGGTGCAGGCGCACCCCGATTTCCAGTTGGTGATCTCCTACAACCCCGGCTACCAGAGCCTGATGAAGGACCTCAAGACCTCCACCAAACAGCGCTTCGGGGCCCTGGACTTCACCTACCCCGACGCCGAGGTCGAGAGCGAGATCGTTGCTCACGAAGGCGGTGTGGACGCCAAGACCGCCCAACGCCTGGTGCAGGTCGCAGAGCGCTCCAGAAATCTGAAAGGTCACGGCCTCGACGAGGGCATCTCGACGCGTCTCCTGGTGTACGCGGCGCAACTGATCACTAAGGGCATCGAGCCCCAGGCCGCCTGTCAGATGGCACTGGTTCGGCCGATCACCGACGACCCCGACATGCGCGACACCCTCGACGCCGCCGTCAACACCTTCTTCTAGATCGGTCGATGTCGAACGCCACCGCCCCTAAGCGGAGAACGCCCTGGCCAGCCCCGCTGATACGCACGCCCCGGCAGGCTGAGTTGGAGGGACCACACCCATGACCATCGCCCTCTCGGACTACCTTCCCTGCGTCGAGACCGACGACCACCAGACACACCGGCAGGTCCTCGAATCGAGCTACCACGAGGCGGCGCGTCTGATGTCGCCGCGGGGCCTGGACAACTACCTGCAGGGCGTCAAGGCCCTGTGCGCCCTAGGCAAGGGCCAGGACCTGGTGCTCGGCTACCTCCAGTCCATGCCGAGCGTGGTCAAGGAGGTGGGCGAGGACATCATCCCCGACAGCGTCGAGGCCCTGATGAAGCTCGCCTCGCACACCTCGGGCACGGTGATTGCACTCCTCGTCGCCAACCTGCCCCTCGCGGCCCAGCGCCTCGGCGACGCCGAGCTGATGCGCGGCTTCCTCGGCCTGATCCACCAGCTCGCGGGCAAGGCCCCGCGGGGCCTGCGGCCGATGATGGAGAACCTCGACGAGCTCCTCTCCAAGCTCACCCTGGGCGGGCTAAGACGTTGGGCCCTGTGGGGCGCCCAGGCCCACGCCCGCGACTTCGCGGGCCAGATGGACTATTTCGGGCTCAAGACCGACTCCGCCCGGGCCGTGCTACAGAAGGAACGGCGCGGAACCCTGTTCGTCGATCATCAGCGCAAGCTCAACTTCTACCTGCGCGCCCTGTGGGGTCGTGCCTTCTTCATGCGTCCGACCTCCGGCGACTACGAGACCCGCCAGGGCCTGCGCCCCTTCATCGAGGACTGGTACATCCACCTGCCGGACGCCTTCGACGACTATCGGGGCATCACCGGCATCGAGCTCTATCGCGCCGCGGCGGCCCACTGTGCCGCCCACCTGGTCTACACCACCGCGCCCCTGTCCGCCGAGCAGCTCACCCCGGCGCACATGAAGTGCATCGAGTTGTTCGAGGACGCCCGCGTCGAGCACCTTGCCATGGCCCGGTTTCCGGGCCTGAAGAAACTCTGGCTCGGCTTCTTCACCGCCCCGCTGGGGGTGCGGGATGAGCCCATTGAGCCCCACCCGGCGGTGGAGCTGATGGCGCGCATGGGTCGGGCACTGCTCGATGAGACCTACCGCGACGAGGAGGGCTTCGTTAATGACCTCGCCCGGGGGTTCCGCGCCGACCTCCCCCAGCGCGCGGCGAGCAACCGGCTGAGCTGGGACTGGGGTGTCACCCTCTACAACCACCTGAGCGAGCGGGTGGCTTGGCCAAACCTGCGGGTCCTCGGACAGTTCCCGGTTCCCTACCGCGACGACAACCGCTACCTCTGGGCCTTCAGCGAGGTGGAGCACGGCGGGCGGGGCGCTGACTACGTGCCGGCGACCCAACAGCAGGTGCGCCGTTACGTCTCCGCCCTGGAGCTAGCCAACGAGGTCGATGTGGAGACCGCCGGCGACGACGCGCAGGAGATCTGGGTCTGCGCCAGCGAGTTCTTTCCCTACGAAGACCAGGGCGTCTCTTTCAACAGGAGCGAGGGCAAGGAACCGGTTTCCGAGCCCTACCGCTACCAGGAGTGGGACTACCACGTCCAGCTCTACCGGCCCGACTGGGCCACGGTGATCGAGCGGCGCCAGCCCAAGGGGGACCCCGCCTCCATCGACGAGCTGCTGGTCAAGTACCGGCCCTTGGCCTCGCGCATCCGCCACCTCATCGACGCCCTCCAGCCCCAGGGGGTGGTGCGCCGGCGCGGTTACGAAGAGGGTGAGGAGCTCGACCTCAACGCCGCGGTACGGGCCATGATCGACATCCGCCGCGGGGTCATGCCGGATCCGCGGCTGCAGATTCGCATCACCCGCCACATCCGCGACCTGGCGGTGCTGATCCTCATCGACCTCTCCGAGTCCACCAATGAACGGGTCTGCAAGGACGACCCGGCGAGCCCCACGGTGCTGGGGCTCACCCGCGAGGCCACGGGGCTCCTGGCCTGGGCCATCGACTCCATCGGCGACCCTTTCGCCATCCACGGCTTCGCCTCCGATGGCCGCCATGACGTGCAGTACTACCGCTTCAAGGACTTCGCCCAGCCTTACGACGAGCAGCCCAAGGCGCGGCTCGCCGGCATGAAGGGGGGCCTCTCCACCCGCATGGGGGCGGCCCTACGTCACGCGGGCTGGCACCTGCGCCAGCAGCCCTCCCAGAAGAAGCTGGTACTGCTGATCACGGATGGGGAGCCCGCCGACATCGACGAGCGCGACCCAAAGTACCTGCGCCAGGACACCAAGAAGGCGGTGGAGGACCTGGGCCTGATGGGTATCCACAGCTACTGCCTCACCCTCGACCCCCTCGCGGACCGCTACGTGGCGCGGATCTTCGGTGAGAACCGCTACGCCATCGTCGACCAGGTGGAACGACTGCCCGAGCGGCTGCCGGCGGTGTTCGCGGCCATCACGGCCTGATGCGTCCGCGCGCCTCGCCGGCCGTTTCACTGCCGCTGACACAGAGCCCCGAAGACGCCATCCGTCGTGGCACGTTACCCCTGATCGGCTGCGAACCGCGGCACGACAATTACTGAAAAAAACCCTAAGATTGCAGCGCACCGGGATAGATGGCCGGCGTGGGTCGCCGCCGGTATCGCCTAATACCAGATCTGGAGCTGGGTTCTCGTGGCTTGCGCCCCGGGCACTTAGGTGAGGTCGCCCGAGAACAGCCAGCGCTCCAGGTTCGCGGACACGGTCTCGAGCGCGGTGCAGCCGGTGTTGAAGGGCGTGGCGACGTTGGCATCGAGCGGG
>JAEHCY010000248.1 GCA_016880695.1 Chromatiaceae bacterium
CGGGGTCTTATGCGGCCTTGGGTATCGCTGGGTGCTCGACCACTGGCCGAGCACCGCCCGCTACCGGGTTCCGAGCGGCGAGTATGAGCTCGGCTCAGCCCAGTGACTGGTTCTACTACGGGAAATTCCGACAAGGCGCCCCGAAAACGCTCGCGCAGATGCACAACAACAAAGTCGGGCACCAGGCAGCGGAAAGCGTGGTATTTTTCCCCGAATCCACTCCGCGCACCCCTGACTGAGCGCGTAGGACGGCAGCACCTAAAAGGGACCTAATCATGAGAAACCTGGCGGCGAATTGCACACCGCGCGAGAGCATCTTCGACACGACCCGAAGGGACACCGTCCTCGACCTCACAGACCTCATTCAGAACCGCATCGATCCGGAGGCTTTCTTCCGCGAGAACCATGTCACCGAGGGCATGCGCATCCTCCTCACGGAAGGGTTTCGACGGCTTGAGGGCAAGACCACGCAGGGGGTGTTCAAGCTCACCCAGGCCATGGGCGGGGGTAAGACCCACAACCTGCTCGCGCTCGGTCTTCTCGCTCAGCATCCTGAGTACCGCCGCCGGGTCATGGAGGACTTCTACATGCCCGGCGAAACCGGGCCCGTGCGTGTCGTGGCCTTCTCGGGCAGAGAGAGCGACGCGCCTCTCGGGATCTGGGGTGCCATTGCCACCCAGCTCGGCAAGCGGGAGCAGTTCGCCGACTACTACTCCCCGCTCTCCGCGCCAGGGCAAACGGCCTGGGTAAACCTGCTCAAGGGTGCCCCGCTGGTCATCATGCTCGACGAGTTGCCGCCATATTTCCAGAACGCCAAGTCCAAGACTATCGGTAACTCCGACCTCTCCGTGGTCACGGCGACCGCCCTGTCCAACCTGCTGGTCGCCATCGGCAAGGACGAGCTGGCCAACGTCTGCCTGGTCATCTCCGACCTCACGGCCGCTTACGCCGGGGGCAGCCAGCAGATCATCCAGGCCCTCAGCGACCTGGACAAGGAGACCGGCCGTGGCGCCATGAGCCTGGAGCCCGTCCGCATGAACACCGATGAGTTCTACCAGATCCTGCGCAAGCGCATCTTCGAAAAATTGCCGGCGCGAGACGAGATTGTCGAGGTCGCCCAAGCCTATGCCAAGTCCGTGCGCGATGCCCGGCAGATGGACGTGACCAACGCCTCCCCCGAGCAGTTCGCCGCCAGGGTGGTGGAGGCTTATCCCTTCCACCCCGCGATCCGCGATCTTTATGCACGCTTCAAGGAGAACCCGGGTTTCCAGCAGACTCGCGGCCTGATTCGGCTGATGCGCATCGTCGCCGCGCGCCTGTGGGGAAGCGGTGAGGCAAAGCGCGTCCACCTGATCAATGCCCACGACATCGACCTCAACGACCGCGAGACCCTCTCCGAGATCAATCAGATCAACAACAGCCTGGAGAACGCCGTCTCCCACGACATCGCCTCCGGGGGGCAGTCGGTCGCTGAGGTTTTGGATACCAACCTCGGCGGCAGCGACGCTCAGGACGTGATGAAGCTGCTGCTGGTTTCCTCCCTCTCCACTGTTGCGGGCGGGACCAAGGGACTCACCCTGCCCGAGATCATCGCCAACCTGTGCGCACCGGGGCGGGACATCTCCAAGCTGAAGAACGAGGTGCTAAACCGGCTGATCACTACCGCTTGGTATCTGCACACCGGGCGCGATGGACGGCTCTTCATCAAGAACGTCCAGAACCTCGTGGCTCGGCTGCGCACCACCGCGGAGAGCTACCTGCACGACCAGTCCCTGCGCGAGCTGCGCGACCGGCTGGGCGAGCTGTTCAAGCCCGATACCGGCTGGTGCTACCAGAAGGTCCAGGCCCTCCCCGCGGTGGATGAGATCGACATTCCCCAGGACAAAACCGTCCTGGTCGTCGCTAACCCGCACTCGGGGGGTCTCAATCCAGACCTCTTGAAGCTCTACGAGAACATCGATTTCAAGAACCGGATCGGTTTTCTCACCGGGCAGCGCAGCTCGGATTCGCTCCTCAACGCCGCCAAGGAACTGAAGGCCATCCGCCATATCATCGACGAGCTCAAGGGGGAAGGGACCCCCGACAACGATCCGCAACTGATCCAGGCCCGCGATCTGCTCGACCGCATCCAGAATCAGTTCGGCAGCGCGCTGCGCGAAACCTTCTCCACCCTC
>JAEHCY010000249.1 GCA_016880695.1 Chromatiaceae bacterium
ACCGTGCCCTGGGCATTCGCCAGTCCATTTTCCCCGCCGAGCAACGCGATGCCCTCTACGACCTGTTCGAGAAATACCGCGCCTGGCTGACCGATGCCAAGCTCTATGATCTCAACCTGGTTGCCCAGGAATGGCTGGCGCTCGCCGCCCCGCGCTATGACTTTGTCGTCATCGACGAGGTCCAGGACATCACCAATATCCAACTGGCCCTGGTGCTGAAGACGCTGAAACGGCCAGGCCATTTCCTGCTCTGCGGCGATTCCAACCAGATCGTGCATCCCAATTTCTTCTCCTGGGCGCAGGTGAAGAGCCTTTTCTGGCACGATCCGGCGCTTGCCGAGCGGCAGGACCTGCGCGTGCTTGCCGCCAACTTCCGCAACGGTCTTGAGGCCACCCGGGTGGCCAACACCTTGCTCAAAATCAAGCAGCGGCGTTTCGGCTCCATCGACCGCGAGAGTAACTTCCTGGTCGAGGCCGTCGGTGCCGAGGCGGGGCAAGTGGCGCTGCTGTCGGACGCGGACGCGGTGACGAAAGAGCTGGACCAGAAGACCCGCCAGTCCACAGAGCTTGCGGTCTTGGTGATGCGCGACGAGGACAAGGCCGAAGCGAGAAAGCGCTTCGCCACGCCATTACTCTTTTCCGTCCACGAGGCCAAGGGCCTGGAGTACGACAACATCCTGCTTTTCCGCTTCGTCTCGGATCATCGTGCGGAGTTCACGGACATCGTCGAGGGGGTGGAAAAGCAGGATCTTACGGCAGAGACCCTGGACTACCGGCGCGCGCGGGACAAGAGCGACAAGTCCCTCGAGATCTACAAGTTCTTCGTCAATGCCCTGTATGTAGCGCTCACGCGGGCGGTGAGGAACATCTATCTGGTGGAATCCGATCTCCGCCATCCCCTGTTTGGCCTGCTCGATGTGGTGCCTGCTGGGCAGCTCAAGGTGGAGGCCAGGCAGTCTACCCGCGAGGACTGGCAGAAGGAGGCGCGCAAGCTCGAGCTGCAGGGCAAGGCGGAGCAGGCTCAGGCCATTCGCCGCGGCATTCTGAAGGAACAACCGGTTCCCTGGCCCGTTTTCGATGAGCCCCGCATCGGCGAGCTGCTGATCAAGGTATTCCGCGAGCAGGTTCTAGGCAGTAAGCAAAAGCAGCAGCTCTACGAGATCGCCGCCTGTCATGACGAGCCGGTGTTGGCGGCGTGGCTGGTGCAGGAGGTGCGCTTTGAGGCGGCGCGGGCCTTCCACACGCAACGTGCCGTGCTGGGCCGCAAAAGCTACGCGGCTTACTGCGCCAACCGCGTCAAGGACGTGCTGCGGCAGTGTGACCAGTATGGCTTGGAGCATCGCCTGCCCATGAACCAGACACCACTCATGGCGGCCGCGGTGGCCGGCAATCTGACGCTGGTCGACGCCTTGCTCGAGCGCGGCGCCGACCCTGAGGCGGTCGATCATTATGGCTACAACGCCCTGCACTGGGCCATGCGCGAGGCCTTCCGCGAGCCGAGCTTCGCCCGCGGGAGTTTCGGGGCGCTCTATGAGCGGCTCGCGCCCGCCCGCGTCGATGTCAAAACCGGCGAGCGCCTGGTGCGCATTGACAAGCACCTGTCCGAGTATTTCCTCCTGCAGACCCTTTGGGTGCTCTTCAAGTCGCGCTTCACCCATCGGCAGCGCCGTCCCTACGCCGCCTTCGACACGCAGGCCATCTTGGATGCCTGGGAGCATCTGCCGGCGAACGTGGTGCGACCCGAGCGCAACAAACGCCAGCACCTCTCGCACCTGCTCTCCCGCAACGAGGTCGACCGCGACTACGCCTATAACCGCGCCCTGTTCAAGCGCGTGGAGCAGGGCTGGTATCAGTTCAATCCGGCGATGTCGGTGCGGCGTACCCTGGGGGAGGCCGAGGTGTGGGTCCCCGTCTTCCAGGCGCTGAACTTACCGCTGATCAAGGAGGTCGCCTGGGACCTGATCTGGGACCGCATCGATGACTATCTTGCCACGGCCGGGTTACCGAAACGGGGCGATCCGATTGCCGCCGAGCGGGCCCTGGCGAGATACCAAGCCGCTGCGCACGAGCGGTGGCGGAGGTAGGGGCCGGGGGGAAAGCGGTACCGCGGTAGCCGGTTCAAGACACCGACGCAAACAAAAAGCCCGCAGTGACGCGGGCTTCAGCAGATGTCTGGATCTCGTTGGAAGGTGCCGATGACTACCGAGAACTAATCTCAACCCACTGTTGATTAAGCTAAAAAAGAAATCCAATGTGTATAGTTGCCCCCGCCTGAGGGCTGTTACCCGATTTTGCGAAACAGATTCTCGCTGACATAAGGTAGGTCATCCCACAAGCAGGCGGCCAGACTGGCGCTCGCCCTGTCAGCCACGCGACTCCCTGATCTTCCGCCACTCCTCCGCCACCTCGGGATACCTTCTGAGATAGGTGTTCACCGCTTCGCCGATGGTCGGAAAGAAGACTTCGGCGCCGAGCCGGGTGAACAGCCCGAAGCGCTTCAGCTTGTCCTGGACGGGGTCCTTCATTTCGGCAAAGCACAGCTCGATCCCGGCTGCCTGCAAGGTCTCATCGAGCTTTGCGACGATGTCAGCGGCGGTGACGTCGACGCTGGTGACCGGTTCCGCCGTCACCACCAGCCAGCGCACCGGCGTCGGCGAGGCGGCCACGGCGTCGAGGGCACGCTCGTGGAACCACTCGGCATTGGCGAAGAACAGCGGCGCGTCCCAGCGGAACAGCACCAGCCCCGGTATCAAGCGTGCTTCGGGGTGGCGCGCAATGTCGTGGTAGCCCTTGACCTCCTCGGTCCGGCCGAGCACGGCAGAGTGCGGCCGCCA
>JAEHCY010000250.1 GCA_016880695.1 Chromatiaceae bacterium
TGAAACGGGAAACCGGTGCGCCGGGCCCTCCGCGGGCTTGGGCAATGCCGGTGCTGCCCCCGCAACGGTAGGCGGATGAAGGAGCAGCAAGACGCCACTGTGCCCCGGCACGGGAAGGCGCTGCTTCGGGGGGGACTCGGTCCCCCCACCCCGCGAGCCCGGAGACCGGCCTGGTCCGCCACAGCCGGCATTGCGGAGGGCGGTGTCTCGGCGGGCAGGTCGCGGACCACCCGCGCACCTGCCTGTCCGTCGTGCCTTCTTCCCCTGCCGTGGTTAACGTTGGACCCCCCGTGCGGGTGCGCGCGGGACGGGGGAGGTCATGCGAATTCAGCTCCTGTCGCTGGCGCTGCTTTGGTCCAGCGCGCCACTGTATGCGGCCGGCGAGGCACCCACCGAGCTCGCAACCCTGGTGGTCACCGCCACCCGGACCGCCGAGACCGTCGACGAGACCCTGGCCTCGGTCAGCGTCGTCGACCGCGCGGAGATCGAGCGGCTACAGGCCCGCTCCGTCGCCGACGCGCTGCGCGGCATCCCGGGGTTTGCCATTGCCAACAGCGGCGGGCGCGGTCAGCCCACCAGCTTTTTCCTGCGCGGAAGTGACTCCGATCATGTGCTGGTGTTGATCGACGGGGTGAAGGTGGGCTCTCCCACACTAGGACCCGCGCCCTTTCAGGACTTCCCCATCGACCAGGTGGAGCGTATCGAGGTGGTGCGTGGGCCGCGTTCCAGTCTCTACGGCTCCGAGGCCATCGGCGGCGTCATCCAGATCTTTACCCGCAAGGGTGGGGGGGCGCTGGCCCCCAGGCTCAGCGTCGGCGGGGGGCGCTACGGCACCGCCAACGGGTCGCTCGGGCTCTCGGGTGGCGGTGAGTCGGGCTGGTTCGACGTCAGCGGCCGGGTCGAGGATAGCGGTGGCTTCAATGCCTGTAACGGCGAGCCGGGTGTGGGTGGGTGCTTTGTTGACCAACCGGACCGGGACGGCTATCGCAACGCCGCTGGCCATGCCCGCGCCGGCTATCGTTTCGGCGATCTCGGCGCGGTGGATGTCCATTGGCTGCGCTCCAAAACCGATACCGAATACGACGGCAGTGCCTTCGGTGGCAACCGCTCCGCCACGCTCCAGCAGGTTGCCGGGGGTAAGCTGGTCATGAATCCCCGGCCAGACTGGACGTCGACCCTCGGTGCCGGGCGCAGTTGGGACAACCTGGATGTCTCCTTCGAGGGGGACTTTGTCGACCGCTTCGATACCACCCGCGACACCCTCACCTGGCAGAACGACCTCTCTCTGGGCGAGGATCTCCTCCTCACCGCCGGCATCGACTACCAGCGCGATCAGGTGGACAGCACCCTCGACTACGCCGTCGATTCCCGCCGCAACCGGGGCTTCTTCGCTGAATACCAAGCCGGTCTGGGCGCCCAGCGCATCACGCTCAGTGCCCGCCACGACCACAACGACCCGTTCGGCGGCCACAACTCCGGCACCGCCGCCTGGGGTTACAGCCTCGGCAACGGCTGGCGCCTGAGCGCGTCCTTGGGCACCGCCTTCAAGGCCCCCACCTTCAACGATCTCTACTACCCCTTCTTCGGCAACCCGAATCTAGACCCCGAGACCTCCCGCAGCGCCGAGCTCGGCCTCGCCGGGGAGCTGGGCGCGGTGAGCTGGTCGCTCAACCTCTACCAGACCGACATCGACGACCTGATCGCCTTCGACGCCCTGGTGCAGCGTCCCGCCAACATCGACGCGGCGCGCATCCGCGGCCTCGAGGCGGTGGTCACCACCGCCATCGCCGGCTGGGACCTCAAAGCCAATCTGACCCTGCTTGACCCGGGGAACCGCTCCGCCGGTCCGAATCAGGGCAATCTGTTGCCGCGGCGCCCCGAGCAGAGCCTGCGCCTGGACCTCGACCGGGAGTTTGGCAATATCAGCCTCGGGGGCACGCTCTACGCCGTGGGCCGACGCTACGATGACCTGGCCAACCGCTTTGAGCTCGATCCTTACTGCCTGGTGGACCTGCGCGCCGAATATCGCTTCAGCAGCGCGCTCGGCCTCCAGGGGCGCCTCGAGAACCTGTTCGACACCCACTACGAAACCGCCGCCTTCTACAACCAGCCCGGCAGGGGTCTCTACCTCACCCTGCGCTATACACCCTGATTCCTGGTAGCATGGAACCCATATCCCGGAGGACCCGCCGATGTTCAAGCCCACCACCCGAGAACCGCTCTGGATCGGCCTTGCGCTGGTCACCCTGATGGCCGCCACCCGCGGGCAGCACCTGGCCGCGCTTGACTACCCGCTTCCCGACGCCTCCCTGGCCCTGTTCTTCCTGGCCGGGTTCTATCTGCGCCCGGCGTGGGCCTTTGCCGCCCTGTGCGCCGAGGCACTGGTCATCGACCTCGTGGCGGTGACCTGGGGTGGGGTGAGCGGTTTCTGCCTCAGCCCCGCCTATGTCCTGTTGGCACCGGCCTACGGGGTCATGTGGGCGGCCGGACGTTGGTATGCCGGGCGCTACCGCTTCGCCTGGTCGACGTTGGGTGCCCTCGCCGCCAGCCTGCTCGGGGCGGCGGCGGTGGCGGAGCTCCTGGCCAGCGGGGGGTTCTACCTCTTCTCCGGCCGCTTCGCGGAGCCGAGCCTGCTCGAGCTCGGCGCGCGGCTGCTCAGCTACTTCCCCACCAGCCTCGGGGCCCTGCTGCTCTACGTTGGGCTCGCCGCCCTGGTTCACACGGCGTTTCGTCTTGCAGGAATTGGCGCCTCCCGGGAAGCGCTCAGCGCCCGCTGAGCGGCGAGCGCATCGGCCCGCGTCCTTCCACCCTTGAGCTCCACCTGACTGACTATCGGCTGATCATGCCGCGGCGCGGCTGATCCTGAGGGCGAAATCCCCCGAACCCTGGCCCTGAGCGCGCAGCGGGACCGTCCTCCTGGTTGCGTTCCGGTCGCTGACGCCGATCCAGGTGCGGCAGTCCCCAGGGCCGATCAGCGTGAGGGGTTTCCTCCCGCGCTGGAGGCCCTTCCCGATGCACCATCCGCTGGCCATTGCGCTCGGCATTCTGCTGCCGTTGCCAGTCTCGACGCACTTCGTGATCCGTACCCGGCGATGGCTCGCTCCGGCCCACCGCCAAAGCCCGGGGTTCCGGGCGGGGCCTGGCTCCCCAATTCGGCCAGGGGGTAGGCTCGCGGTCCCGGGATCGCGGACGCCTGTGGTCCCAGTCGGTATCCAGCCGCTCTACCGGGAGCGGGTCATACCGCGGGGGCCGACGTGGCCAGTGCTCGCGGTCGGGGTCTACGCCTCGGCCTCGCGGCGGGCGCCCGTCGGGATGGCTCGGATAGGGGGGCCGCTGTTCAACCCGGCGGTGCTCCCAGGGCCCGAAATGCCGACTGCTCCGCTCCCAGTGCCCGTCCCGGAGCCGATAGTAGTGATGGTCCCGCCAATAGACATCGGGGTGACCTTCCACCACGTAAGCCCCCGGCCCCGAATCGTAGACCACCATCACCCCATCGTGGTTGCGATACCGCTCGCCGTAGAGGGGAACGGCATAGGGGGAGGGCGCTTCGTAGTAGTCCAGGTAGCCCCCATCCACCGGCGCCACCACGCAGCCGCCGAGACTCACCGCGAACCCCAGCGCTAGCCCAAAACCTACCTTCATGATCCTGTCCATAAGAACCTCGCGACCTGGAATCAACCTGTGAGACAGCCGCCTTGCCGCCGTGCTCGAGTCCGGGAACTCTTGCCACTGGTGGCCGATTCCCATTCTCCTGAGCCACCCTGAACGCTCTCTGAATCGCGGTTTGGGGTGCCATCGCCTGGGCCACCTGCGTTCACCGCGGTCTAACCGAGCAGGCCGAAAGGCCCGCTGTCTCCCACTCGCATCTGAACGGTCGGAGCCGCCAGCGCTCCGGCGCACCTCGTGAGCGTCGGCGTTGACGCGGGTATCTCACAGCGCAGTTTCGCGTCGGCCCGTACCGGGTTCCTTCACTGCCCACCGCTGGGCGACCGCGCAGCAGCCACTTGCTTGAAAAGCGTGGGGAACGTCACAAAAAGCCAAAAGATGGGCCATTTCCTCATTCCTTTGTTCCACCGAGCCGCGAAAACCCAGGGCATCGAGCCAGGGGTTTGCGCGCAAAGGGCATGGCGCCCTACACCGAGCCAGCAGAACCGAGGAAGGGGCAGCCGTCTGTGCCGTAGTACGGTTCCCACCGGCATCAAGGGAGCTTCCGCTTAGGCATCGCTTGGATATCCTCGCCCGGATGCGGGCCGAAGGCCGAAAATCCGGGGAATCGTCTGGGTGCAGTTGTCGCCGCTGCCCTGAGCCCGGGATTGTGCTACCACACCATCCGGGCTTGTTGTCCTGGGTGCGTTCGGGACCAGTGCTAAACATCTCACCCTGCACTGGCGGTGTGGGGCAGATCCGGGGAACGCCCACTCCGATCGGCCGCCGCACCCATCGGCCGCACCGGCTTGTTTTGCAATCCTATACGCGCGTGGAGCGAGCAGGTGCCGCGGCACGGACGGTTCGCCGATGGGGTTTTGAATACGTTTGTCGATGGGGTCTCGGTGGTGAAGGTGACGTAGGTGCCGACGGGCGATGCGCGTGTCAGCGCCGCAGTAGGGAGGGTGCGTGAGCTGAATCACCCAGAGGCGGCCTTGGGTGGTGGATGCCAGCCGTTTCCTCTGCAAGCATGGAAGATCGGTTCCTGAGCTTCCAAGCTGGTGTTCTGGGGGATGTCATCGTTGTTCCGTTTTTCGGGGTATGCTCCTGGCGTACCCTAGATGAGAGCGAAATCTCCCAATGGATGTCATCGTCTCCAGAGCCTATTTCGGGCCGAACCAGCACGCGGCGGGCCCTGCGGCGTATCTGTTGGTCGCCATAGGAACAGGGGACGCTGAGAGACTCGCTGATCCCCGGGTGGAACTGCGGCGCCGGTTTAA
>JAEHCY010000251.1 GCA_016880695.1 Chromatiaceae bacterium
AAGCCGCTCAGGGCGGAGATCGCGCGCGAATGGGTGACCAAGGATCGGCTATGAGGGGAGTCCTGAGCTGACCGGGATAAGCGGCATGCGGCCGCACGGCCCAGCGTTCGGCGGATTGGGCACCCGGTTGGATGAGCGGGAGGTGCGCCGCGCCAAGTAGCGGCACACCCCCAATGGATAAGCCGGGGGATCACCCGGCCCGCGGGCGGGGCTCACAGGTTGATGCGCATCTCTTCGATGGTCTGAGGCGTGCGCCGCTCGATAGCGAAAGTTGCCTTTTCGTATTATACCACGGTCCTTGGGCCAGGATCTCAAGGTGCGAGGCGCCCTCTGCTGCAACCAGCGGTCAGGCGGGAGAGACCCCGTCTAGGTGGGCCGTCACCTCGTTGGGGCGGCCCGCCTCCCAGCGGGCAGGGGGTCCAGAGGCCAGGGAACGGCTATCGATCACCTTCCTGTTAACCTGGATTCCGGCGGTCCCTCGGATCTGGTCCGGCGCTGGCGCAATGAGATATCGGGCCAAACCCATTTGACTGGCTGCTAGCGGCCCTTGAGCTGCCAGTAGGTCTCGACGATCTGGATCATGTAGCGGCGGGTCTCGGCGAAGATACCCTCACGGCGGAAGTCGCTGAACTCGCCTTCACCGGCGTGGTAGGCCATCAGGGCATGGCTCAGGTTGCGGTAGCGGCTGAGCAGCCGGCGGAGATGCTTGGTGCCGGTGGTCAGGTTGGTCTCTGGGTCGAACAAGCGGTCGCGATCCTCCACCCCGTAGTCGCCCGCCGTGGTGGGTAGCACCTGCATCAGGCCGAGGGCGCCCTTGCTGGAAACCGCGCGGATGTTGTAAGCGGATTCCACCGCGATGACCGCATGCACCAGGGCGGGCTCCAAGCCCTGCTGGGTGGCGATGCGATCGATCAGCGGGGTCAGTCGCTTCTTGTTACCCCCTTGCGTCGCGCCCGCCTCGGGCTGGGTGGTGGTGGCTTCCTGGCCGGCGGGGCCGAAGTTGGGGCAGAGGAGCGCCAACGCGCCGAGTATCAGGCCGAGCACCGGACCGGCGCGGTGCTTGGGTTGTCGGCGCCTGGCATGGGCGGCGCCTCTGGGCAGCGTGGGGCAGAGGGGGTTGAGGAGGGGGCTCATCGGGTCAATTCACGCATGCACCTGATCGACGGAAGGACAGGGCAAGATCCGCGGGACCATTTTGAGGGATACTGCGCAGGCACTGCCAGCTCCTGGCGCCTCGGCTGGGGCGGCGGCCCAAGGCCCCGGCGTTTTGTCTCTCATCATCCAACCGGAACCGAGAAGATGTTGCACCCTCCCAGAGACCGCTGTGTTGTCGTGCTGGGCGCCAGCCCGAAACCCACCCGCTACTCCTACCAGGCGGTCAAGGCCCTTGACCAGGCGGGTTATCGGGTGCTTCCGGTGCACCCCAAGGCCGAGCGGATCGACCGGATCGCGGTCCTGGCCAGCCTCTCGCAGATCCATGAGCCGGTCGATACCCTCACCCTGTACCTGGGGGAGGAACGCAGCCGGGGCATGATCGACGACATTCTGCGCCTGCGGCCTCGGCGCGTCATCTTCAACCCCGGCTCGGAGTCCGCCGAGCTCGAGCGGCACCTGAAGGATCAGCACATACCCTTCGAGCATGCCTGCACCCTGGTGCTGCTCAGAACCCACCAGTTCTGAAGTCGTTGTGGCGAGGATCCCGGTCCGTGGTTAGCCGCTGCCTTGGCCCCCGCCCGCAGCCCGGGCGCGGCGCTGCTGCGCCAGTCGGGTGAGGAGCATCGAAACCAGATAGAGCAGCGCCGCGGCCAGGATGATCACCGCACCGGTGGGGAGGTCGTAGTGGTAGGAGAGCGCCAGCCCCAGGCTGCTGATCACCAGGCCAATCGTGGCGGCCAATGCCATCATCCGGCCGAGGGTGTGCACGTAGTGGCCCGCGGTTGCCGCCGGCAGGGTGAGGAGCGCGATAACCAGGATCAGGCCCACCACGCGGATCAGGAGCACCACGGTGACGGCCACCAGACACAGCAGCAGCAGGTAGAGGAAGGTGACCGGTAGCCCGCGCAGGCGGGCGAACTCCTCATCGAAGCTGACTGCGAGCAGGGCATCGTAGAAGCCCACCACGATGCCGATGAGCACCAGGTCGAGGAGCGTCATCAGCCAGAGATCGCTGTCCCGTACCATCAGGATGTTGCCGAACAGGTAGGCCATGAGGTCGGCGTTGTAGCCGGGGGTGGCGCTGATGAACAGGATGCCCACCGCCATGCCGACGGTCCAGAGCGCGCCGATGAGGGTGTCTTCGTGCTCCCCCGCGCGCAGGCTCACCCAGCCGATGAGGAGCGCGCTCGCCACCGCGCTGAGGAGCGCGCCTAGGGTGGTGTCGAAACCGAAATAGAGCGCCGCGCCCACCCCGCCGAGCACGGCATGGGCAATGCCGCCAGCGAGAAAGCCGATGCGCTTCACCACCACGTAGCTACCCACGATCCCGCAGCCGAGGTTGGCCAGCAGGATCGCGCCGAGCGCATTCTGCAGAAAACCGTATTGCGCGAGGGCGTGGAGGAAATCGGTCATACCCGATCCTAGGGGTGCGCGTGCTGGACCCTGCGCACGGGGGATTGGTACAGCGCTTCGATCAGATGGCTATCGAGGGGAGTCGTGGGGTGACAGACCAGGGTGCGGTTGAGGCAGGCCACCCGCTGGATGTAACCGGAGATGAAGGCCACGTCGTGGGACACCACCAGGATGGTCAGGCGGCGATTGATCTGACGCAGCAGGTCGAAGATCTCGCCCTCCATGCGCGCGTCGATGTTGGCGGTGGGCTCG
>JAEHCY010000252.1 GCA_016880695.1 Chromatiaceae bacterium
AGGTTCTCCTCCCCCGCGAAGGCCACCGCCGCGCCGCGCCGGCCGGCGCCGATGTTGCCGAGGTGTGGCAGTTCACCTACGACCTGCCCGATACTCTGGCAGACACCGCGGGCAAGCCGCTCCACTTCGTCCTCGGTCCGTTCGGGAAACGCGGTCCGCAGATTCTTCTTCATGTTCCTGAAGCGCAAGAGGCGCGGTCCCACCACGCGCGCGAGCCAACCCATCCCTTGGGAGGCCCACCTCGGGGGCAGCGCCCGCAGCACCACCCACAACATAGCGGCCGAGGTCGGGCTGACTTCGCGAACTAGTCGTCTCTGCGCCATCTCTTGGGGCCAACAGGGTGGTGGGTGCCGATCACAAAGCGCTCCAATCGTGCTGTTTCGCGCTCTCTTACCTTAGGCGCCGGTGGTTCGCTGGTCCCAGACCTTCGGATCCGGGGGGCAACGCGCCAGGGGGGTTCCCCGACGGCCCATCAGAATAAGCAATTGAGCGCTTCCTAACCAGGTAGTGTTCCGCGGGAGGATCGTCCCAGCGGTAGGTGCGCTTCGCCCGCCACCAGCGTACCGGCGCGCGGGTCCGATGCTTGGGTCCGCATCTTGTCCACCGCGCCTGTGGGCAGCGCTGTGGATAAGACTGTGGGTGAAGGGGATAACGGGCTGATTCCAGGGGAGAGGTTGCGGGTGTGACTAGAAGTTGTGCCGCAAGCCGCTCCCTCTGCGCACCGCCCCCGCTCCGAAGCGCTGGTTGATGCGATCCAGGGTCGCGTTGAGACGCCGGTCCTCAGTGCTATCGTGGCCCCGCTCGGGACCGCGGGTGAAAAGATCCCCCTGCACCGGGGGTGGGGGACCGAGCTCCGAGATCCCCAACCCGATCAGCCGCACCGGCTTCTTGGGCAGCCGACCGCCCTCGAACAGCGACCAGGCGACGCCGAGGAGGGTGCGGGCATCGTCGCTTGGTTGAGGGAGGCGTTGCTGGCGGGTGTGGGTCTCGAAGCCTTGGAAGCGGACCTTGAGCGTCACCCGCGCTCCGGCGATCCCCTCGGATCGGGCGCTGCGGGCCACCTCCTCGGCCAGTGTCCCGAGCGTGTCCTGCAACAGGCGGGGATCGGAGACATCCTCGGGGAAGGTGGTCTCCTTGGAGAGCGATTGGCGTACTGCGCCTTCGCCCACCTGGTCGGAAGCGATGCCCCGGGCCTGCTGATACAGACTGATCCCCGCGCGGGTGCCGAGATGCACTTGGATCTGCTCCAGCGACAGCGCCCGCAGATCGGCCACCCGGCGCAGCCCCAGCCGCTGCAGCTTGGGCAGGGTCTTGCTGCCCAAGCCCCGCAGCACCCCCAAGGGTAGATCGCCCAGGAACCCGAGCATCCGCTCCGGGGGCACCAGGGTCAGCCCGTCGGGCTTCTGGAAATCCGAGGCCAGCTTGGCCACCAGCCGGTTGGGGCCGATCCCCACCGAGGCGGTCAGTCCCACCTCGGCCAAGATCTCCGCCTTGAGCCGCTGTCCGATCACCTGCGGGGGACCGATCAACCCCTCGAGCCCGCTCACATCCAGATAGGCCTCGTCGATGGACACCGGCTCCACCCGCGGGGAGTAATTCCCCAAGATAGTCCGGATCTGCCGGGCGATGCCGCGGTAGTGCGCGATGCGGGGACGCACATACACCGCCCGGGGACAAAGCCAGTGGGCCTCGTTGATGGGCATGGCCGAGTGCAGCCCAAAGGCCCGCGCCTCATAGGAGCAGGTGGCCACCACCCCGCGCCCACCGGGCAGGGCACCCACCACCACCGGGCGGCCGCGCAGGGCCGGGTCATCGCGCTGCTCGATGGCGGCGAAGAAGGCGTCCATGTCCAGATGCAGGATCCAGCGCGGGGTCTCGATGGACAGGCTCCAGTGCTCGGCCCAGGTCAGCGCGGATCAGGTTAGCATGGGGTGCGGCTCAGGGGCGCCGTCACACCCCATTGCAGCACTCGATCCGCCACCACGGTCATCAACCCGGGGCAGGGCAGGCCGGACCGCCGATCCCTCCTCCCGTGCTAAGGTAAGCCCCCTGTGCGGCCGCCTCATCCAGCACCGTCCTTCCTCGGCCTACGCGGAGCTGTTCGGCATCGAGGGAGATCTCGGGGAGACCCTCCCGCGCTACAACCTCGCCCCCTCCCAGCCGATTCTGGTGGCAAGAACCGCTCCGGGCGGAAGGGGGGAGCTGACCTACCTGCGCTGGGGCCTGGTGCCCGCTTGGTCGAAGGGACCCGCCCGTCCGAGGCGCGGAGCAGGGGTCCCCTTGGGGGATGCGACCGCCGGGGGGTGGGCTGGCCACGCCGAGGGTCTGACCCCAACCGCAAAGCGGTTGGAGCCCCCTTCGCCTCTCGTGGCCAGGACCCCAGCGGCTCTGCCGCCGGGTCCCCCCTCCGCCTCTCGGGGCTTGCAGCCGCTTCAACCTGATCAACGCCCGTGCCGAACCCTCGATCAGAAGCCCGCCTACCGCGGACCCTTCCGCTATCGGCGTTGCCTCATTCCCAGCGAGGGGTTCTACGAGTGCAAGCCCGAGCAAGGTGGCAAGCAGCCCTACCTGATCCGGATGCGCTCAGGACAACCCTTTGCGCTCGCGGGGCTGTGGGACCACTGGCAGTATCCCAACGGCTCGGAGCTCGCGACCTGCACCCTCATCGTGACGCAAGCCAACCTGCTCATCACCCCGATCCACGACCGCATGCCGGTGGTGCTGTCCCCCGAGGCCTGGCGCACCTGGCTCGATCCCCACCAGCAGGACACCCGCTCCCTCCAGTCACTTCTGCCCCCCTGTGATCCCGCACTGATGGATGCCTTCCCGGTGTCGCGGGCGGTGAACAACACCCGGAACGATGAGCCTTCTCTGGTCGAGCCGCGATAACCGTCGCAATTTCCACCCGGGCTCACGTCTTGTACCTGTCCCCGCCGTATCCTGGAGCTCCATGAGGGGTACCGCTCCCCGGTACCTGGCCGGTCGGAGGAGGGGAACATCCTGACCGATCGATCCCGCAATTCCCTGGATAGCATCCCTATCTCGCCCTCCGCTTATTAACCCAGCCCAATAATAGACGACATATGCTATAATTGGCGCATGGACAAGGTTGATGCGCGCAA
>JAEHCY010000253.1 GCA_016880695.1 Chromatiaceae bacterium
CCACCCGCGAGGCCATCAGCCTGACCCGCTGCGCTCAGGAAGCCGGGGCTGACGCTGCGCTACTGGTCACGCCCTACTACAACAAGCCGACCCAGGAGGGGCTTTATCTGCACCACCGGGCGGTGGCCGAGGCGGTGGATATCCCGCAGATCCTCTACAACGTGCCAGGCCGCACCGCCTGCGACCTGCTGCCCGAGACCGCTGCTCGGTTGGCGGCCCTGCCCAACATCGTTGGGCTGAAGGAGGCGACCGGCGATCTCGGTCGCGTGCCGCGCCTGCGCGAGCTGTGCGGGCCGGACTTCGATCTGTTTAGCGGGGATGATGCCACCGCCTGTGAGTTCATCCTGCGCGGGGGCCAGGGCGTGATCTCGGTGACGGCCAATGTAGCCCCGCGCCTGATGCACGAGATGTGCCGTGCGGCGTTGGCGGGCGATCAGGAGGCGGCGCATGCCATCGATGCCAAGCTGCAGGGGCTCCATAGTGGACTGTTCGTCGAATCGAACCCCATTCCAGTCAAGTGGGCGGTGACGGAGATGGGTCTGGCGCCCCGCGGCATCCGCTTGCCCCTGACCTGGTTGTCCGCCTCCGCCCAACCCCGGGTCCGCCAGGCCATGCAGATGGCCGGCGTGGCCTAAACCAAGCGCTCTAACGCCCCAAGAACTCGAGCCGAGAAACCTATGCGTGTGGTGCGAATTATCGGAGTCCTGATCGTCCTGGGTGGGCTCAGTGCCTGTGCTACGCCCGACCTCGACGACATCCTGCCGGATCAGACCGTGCAGTACAAAAAACAGAGGGCGGCGGAGGAGAACCTGGAGATTCCCCCCGACCTGACCCGCGGGACCATCGAGGACGCCCTGGTGATCCCTGATGCGGGCGGTACCGGCTCCAAGACCTACTCGGAGTACCAGAGCGAGCGTACCCGCCGGCGCGGCACCACGGCCAGCGGTGGGGAGGTATTGCCGAAAGTCGAGCGCGTCACGGCCAAGCGTGAGGGAAACGAGCGCTGGTTGGAGGTTGAGTCCCCGCCCCAGCAGGTGTGGCCCAAGGTGGTTGCCTTCTGGCGAGAGCAGGGCATTCTCCTGGTCGAGCAGGACCCAGCGGTGGGCGTGATGAAGACCGACTGGGTGGAGAATCGGGCCGACATTCAGCGCGACATCATCACCCGGACCCTGAGCAAGGTGGCTGGAGGGCTGTATTCGGCGGCCACCCGGGACCAGTACCGGGTGCGTCTGGAGCCCGGCCCCAAGGCGGCTACCACGGACATCTATCTGACCCATCGGGGCATGCAGGAAAAGCTGGTCACCGGGGTGGCGGGGGACGAGCGGGGTACCTTCTGGGAGGCGCGTCCGAGTGATCCCGGCCTGGAAGCGGAAATGCTACGGCGGCTGACGGTGTATCTCGGGGCCACCGAGAAGTCGTCGGCGCAGCCCGCGGCCAAGGCCACCGAGCGTCCTCTCAGCCGCTCCCAACTCGTCAAGCAGGGCGATGCCTCGGTGTTGGTGATCGAGGACGATTTTGCCCGATCCTGGCGGCTGGTGGGCGTGGCCCTTGACCGGGTGGGCTTCGCGGTCGAGGACCGCGACCGCAGCGCCGGGGTCTACTACGTGCGCTACGATGATCCCAGCAAGGGACAGGAAAAGAAGGAGGGCTTCTTCTCCAAGCTCAAGTTCTGGGGCGGCGAGAAGGTGGACACGGTGACCCAGTACAAGGTCAAGCTCGCCGCGGAGGGCAGCCGGACCCGGGTCACGGTGCTCGGCGATAAGGGCATCGAGGACAACTCGCCAACGGCTACCCGCATCCTTACGTTGCTGCAAGAGAACCTCCACTGAATGCGGCTGGCCACCCTCGGCAGCGGGAGCCGGGGCAATGCGACGCTGGTGGAGAGCGCCGGCGCGCGGGTGCTGGTGGATTGTGGCTTCGGCCGGCGTGAGACCGAGCAGCGGCTCGACACCCTGGGCGTGGAGCCCGGGAGCCTCGATGCCATTCTGCTTACCCACGAGCATGGGGATCATGTGCGGGGGGTCGGCGCCCTGGCCCGCCGCCATCGCATCCCGGTGTGGAGCACCGCCGGCACCTGGCGCGGTGCAGCCGCGGGAGAGGTTTCCCGGCTGCAGATCTTCTCCAGCCACGAGCGGGGATTTCGTATTGGTGATCTTCGCGTGCGCCCTTATCCGGGTCCCCATGACGCCCGCGAGCCGAGCCAGTTCGTGCTCGAGGGCGACGGTCTTAGCCTGGGCCTGCTGACCGACGCCGGCACCGTTACTCCCC
>JAEHCY010000034.1 GCA_016880695.1 Chromatiaceae bacterium
CGGGCAGACGGTGGGTAAGCTCATCCTGAGCGTGCGCGAGTAATCTCCCCAAGCTCTGCCAGAGGGAATAACGGTCGCCCGCCTCCGGTAACGCACCGCGCCGAGCAGGCGTTGCCTTAACCCGACCGGCAGCGTAACAATTGCGCGGATCGCGCCAGGCGCGCAGAGCGAGAAGGGGAGCGCCCGCACCCCAGCAGCGGGGCTGCGTCAGGAGGGAGTGTGAACACCAGAGCCCGTAACCGAAAACGACTCACCGCGGCGATGGCGGCCTTGCTCCTGCTCCCCGCCGCGCGTGCGATCGCCGCCACCTCCACCGAGGTCTTTCGCTGCACCTCAGGCGACGGCTCGGTCGAATTTCGACAAGGACCCTGCGATGCCCGCGCCGAGCAGAGCACCCTCAGCGTCGAGGATCGACCGACCGGCTGGGTACCGCCCGCCGCGCCCACAGGGCAATCGGAGAAAAGACCCAAGGCCAGCAAGGAGACCAAGCGCACTGCCTCGGCAACGAAATCCTCGGAAGCCCAGGCCCGTCAATGCTGGGAGAAACGCCAGAAGCTCGAGGAGGTCAACTGGCGTCTACGGCAGGGCTACAAGGCGAAACAGGGCATGATGCTCAAGCGCAAGCGCGAGTACTACGAGGAGTATCTCGAGGAGTTCTGCGAGCGCTAGCCCCCTGCCCCGTGGCACCACCGGGTTGCGGCGGCCGCGGACTCAGGAGGGCTCGTTCAGGCGCCAGCGCTGGTAGTTGGGCTCCGTGAGGTAACCCCTGGCGGTGATGTAGTTGAGCACGTTGCGCAGGCGGTAGAAGCGCACCACCGAATCCACCCGGATGATCTCCTTGCCCCGCTCATCGAAGAACAGGATGGAGGGCGCGTAGAACAACCCGAGCTCCCGGGCCCATTTCTTGGCGGTGGTCCGCCGGCCATCGGGGGTGATCACCGGGGTGTCGGACCAAATGTCGAGCTGCACGTTATCGAAGCGATCGAATAACCCGCGGATGGACGGCTCACGCAGGGGTTCGTTGTGCAGCACGTCGCAGGCATGGCAATCGCCCTGCTCGAAGAAGACCACCAGCGGGCGGTCGCTCGGGACACGGCTCCGATCGAGATTGTGTGGCGCGGGGGCGAAAAACTCCTCCTCGTTCAGCTCGCCGGGCTCGAAGGCAAAGCTACCCTCACCACGGGCCAGATACTCCGGAAACCCCTCCTTGCGGTAGTGACCGTCGGCCACGTACTCCAAGGCCGCCCGGAACTGGTAGGGGGGGTAGTAGCCGCGCAGGCGCAGGGCCTCGCGCCCTTCGCCATCGTAGAAGATGAGCGAGGGCGTGAAGTTGGTCTTCTCGCGCAGCGCGAGCTCGCGCTCACTCAGGGTCCGCCCCTTGATGTTGGTGACCGACGCCATTCCCCAAATGTCCACCGAAATGACGTCGAAGTTTCGCCGGGTGTAGGAGACGATGTCGCTCAGCCCGAGGTTCACCTCCATGAGCTTCTGACAATAGGCGCAGCGTGCCTGCCCGAAGTAGACGATGATTCCCTTCTTGCCCGCGGACACCGCCTCCGCGAGATCATCGGGCAGATCCAGCAGGCTCTTCTTGAACCAGGCCGGATGCTCCAGGGGCTCCTTGAGCGGGAAATCGTCGAATTCGTAGACGTTGTGTGCGTCGGCCACCGTCCCCGCCGCCCCAAGCGGCCACAACAGGGAAAGCCAGAGCAGCATCACGGTGGCCATTGGGTGGAAACCCGTCATCGTTGACCTCTGGTCCTTCGGTTGAGCTCCCATTAAGGATAAAGGCCGCGCCAGGCGACGCGCTATGCTGGCTGCGGAATCGACCCGTCCGCTTGTGGCGGAACCGGGCTCTCGCCCGCGGCCTCGCGCGCCAGAAACCGCCGGGTTAGACAAAGGGCGGCGATGGAGCGGGCCTCGGAGAAATCCTCGCGGGCGAACAGCCCTTCGAGTTCGCCGAGCGACCAGGCTACCACCTCTAACGGCTCCGGCTCATCCCCCGGCAAGGCGCGGGCATACAGCCCGCGGGCAAGCACCAGATGGGTGCGGTGGCGGATGTAGGCGGGGGCCAGGGTCACGGTCGCGAGCAACCGCAGGTCCCGCGCCGCTTGGCCCACCTCCTCCTGGATCTCCCGATTGGCCGCATCGAGCACCGCCTCTCCCGGCTCCAGGATACCCTTGGGAAGGCCGAGCTCGTAGCGATCGAAGCCCGCCGCGTATTCGCGCACCAGCAGGACCGATCCCTCGGCCGTGAGCGGTACCACCAGGACCGAATCGGTGACGTTCCCGAGGATGCGCTCGAACACCCGCCGGCTACCGTTGGCAAACTCGAGCTCCACCGCCTCGATGCCGAACAGCCGAGACCGAGCGATGGCCCGCCGGCTCAGGGTACGGGGTTTTGTCGTCACCACAGGGGCTCCTTTATGCTAAGCGCGTGAAGCGAAAGACCAGCAAGGCCCGGTCCAGTTCCCCCTCTCCTCGGGAGGACCGGGTAATATGGCGGCTCGATGGACAGGGGGTACGCGCCTGATCACGATAGACTGGCAGAGCATCGACACCCTGTTCCTCGATATGGACGGGACGCTGCTCGACCTCTATTTCGACAACCACTTCTGGCTCGAGCACGTGCCCCGGCGCTACGCCGAGCGCACGGGTCTATCGCCGGCAGAGGCCAAACGCCAGTTGCTTGAGCGCTACCGCAGCGTCGAGGGCACGCTCGAGTGGTATTGCCTGGACCACTGGAGCCGGGAGCTCGGGCTGGACATCCTGCTGCTGAAGCAGGAGGTGGATCACCTCATCGCCGTGCATCCGCATGTGATCGACTTCCTCGAGGCGCTGCGGGAGCGCGACAAACGGCGCGTGCTGGTGACCAACGCGCATCAGAAGGCGCTAGCGCTCAAGCTCGGGAAGACCCGGCTCGGTGGCCACCTGGACGCTATCGTCAGCGCCCACAGCCTCGGTCTGCCCAAGGAAGACCCCGGATTCTGGCCCCGTCTGCATGCGGTGGAACCCTTCGACCCCGAGCGGACCCTGTTTGTGGACGATAACGCGGCGGTGCTCCGCTCCGCTCAAGCCTATGGCTTTCGCTGGTTGCTCGCGGTCACGGTACCCGACTCCCGGGGAACCGAGCACAGCACCTCCGAGTTCCCCAGCGTCCGCCACTTCGCCGAGCTCATCCCGGGGCTCCGCGCCGCCTGAGGGGCGCAAGCGCCGGCCCGCCTCACCCGCCGGACGGGCCCGCGCCGGGGCCTCCGGGCCTGCGGCGGCGCGTAGGGGATTTCCCCGCAGACGCATCTCGGGGGGGCCTGGACCTTTCCCCGGGGCGACCTCGCGGCGGCCCGAGGCGCGGGCGCGCGGTGCGGACCCGACTCGCGGGATCCACCGCCGCGAGCCGCTCGTGCTCGACCGGCAGGATAGGGATCTTGATGCCGATGAAGGCCTCGACATCGGGCAACGAGAAGGCGTGGGTCTCGCAGACGAAGCTGATGGCATCCCCCGCGGCACCGGCGCGGGCGGTACGCCCGATGCGGTGCACGTAGTCCTCGGCATCGTCCGGCAAGTCAAAGTTGATGACGTGGGTCACCCCGGGGATATGCAGGCCGCGGGCGGCCACATCGGTGGCCACCAGCACCGGCAGGTGGCCTTCCTGAAAGCTCTTCAATAACCCAAGCCGCTGTTTCTGCGGCACATCACCCGAGAGCACCGCCGCGTGCAGCCCGTTGCCTTCGAGGAAGCCCCAGACCTGGTCGGCGGTGCGCTTGGTGTTGACGAACACCATCACCCGCGCATCCTCCATCGCCCGCAACAGACCGATGAGGAGCGGGATCTTCTCCTCGTTGGCAGTCATGTAGCAGACCTGCTGCACCCGCTCCGCAGTGACCTGGTCGGGCTCGATACGGATCATCTGCGGGTCATTCATGTGCTCGTAGGCCAGCTCGGTCACCCGATAGGACAGGGTCGCCGAGAACAGCATCCCCAGCCGTGCCTCGGGCTTGGGCATGCGCCGCAACAGGTAACGTAGGTCGCGGATAAAGCCGAGATCGAACATCCGATCGGCCTCGTCCACCACCACGACCTCGATGGCCCTGAGGTCGAACACCCCCTGCTTGAAGTAGTCGATGAGCCGGCCGGGGGTGCCGATCAGGATCTCCACGCCGCTGGCGATCTGCTCACGCTGTTGCTGGTAACCCGTGCCGCCAAAGGCCAGCGCGACGCGGAAACCCGTGTGGCCGGCGATGGCGGAGGTGTCCTTCTCGATCTGCACCGCCAGCTCCCGGGTCGGCGCCAGGATCAGCGCCCGCGGCTGGGTAGCGCGGCGCTCGGTCCCCGGCTCGTGGGTCAACAACCGTTGCAGGGTGGCCACCACATAGGCGGCCGTCTTGCCGGTACCGGTCTGGGCCTGTCCGGCCACATCGCGGCCGGCAAGCACCAGCGGCAAGGCCTCGGCCTGAATGGGGGTACAGAGCACAAAGCCCAGGTCCGACAGCCCGGCGCGGACGCGGGGGTCGAGATCAAGGGAATCAAAATGGACGTCGGTTAGGTGCGTATCGCTCATAACGCGCTAGCATAGCCCAATTCATAGCGTCTTGGGACTTGAAAAATGCGACAACTTCCGCTCCAATACGTCCGATTCCAAAGACGACCTCAAAATCTTGGGCGCCGCCCTCCCCCCTCAGAACCAGGCGTCCATTCCGCCGACCCCAATTCGCTTCGCACTTGACCACAATCGAGCGGGAGACTACCCAGTGAGCGAGCGTATCGTCCATGTGACGGATGCCTCTTTCGAAGAGGACGTGCTGAAGGCCACCGGACCCGTGCTGGTCGACTACTGGGCCGAGTGGTGCGGGCCCTGCAAAATGATCGCCCCCACCCTCGACCAGATCGCCGAAGAGTATGCCGGCCGGCTCAAGATCGCCAAGCTCAATATTGACCATAATCCGAATACCCCTCCCCGCTATGGCATCCGGGGCATCCCCACGCTGATGCTGTTCAAGGAGGGCGAGGTGGAAGCCACCAAGGTAGGCCTTGCCTCCAAGGCCCAGTTGATCGCCTTCCTTGAGAACAATCTCTAACCCGCAGCACCCCGCTGAGACCGAAGCGACCACGCCCGGCCCAGCAGAATCGCTCCGAAACCCGCTGAGGCATCGGTCTCAGTCCAGGTTCGAGCGCCCCCCTCCCCCGCCCACCACCCGACGCGGGAACACCCAAGTCACCCCTCATGAACCAACGCTGATAGCCGCCATGAACCTCACTGAACTCAAGAAGATGCCCGTTTCGGAGCTGGTCGAGCTCGCCCAGTCCATGGAGATCGAGGGTGTCGCCCGCTCAAGAAAGCAAGATCTGATCTTCGCCATCCTCAAGGCACATGCGCGAAAAGGGGAAGAGATCTCCGGCGACGGGGTGCTGGAGATCCTCCAGGACGGGTTCGGCTTCTTGCGCGCGGGCGACAGCTCCTACCTGGCCGGCCCCGACGATATCTACGTCTCCCCGAGCCAGATTCGGCGTTTCAGTCTGCGCACCGGCGACACCATCTCCGGCAAGATCCGCCCGCCCAAGGACACCGAGCGCTACTTCGCCCTGCTCAAGGTCAACGACATCAATTTCGACCGCCCGGAAAACACCAAAACCAAGATCCTGTTCGAGAACTTCACCCCGCTGTTCGCCCAGAAACGGCTGAAGCTCGAGCGCGGCAACGGCAGCACCGAGGACATCACCGCCCGCACCATCGACCTGGTCGCCCCCATCGGCAAGGGCCAGCGCGGGCTGATCGTCTCCCCGCCCAAGGCGGGCAAGACCATGATGCTGCAGAACATCGCCCACGCCGTTGAGAGCAACCACCCGGAGTGCTACCTGATCGTGCTCCTGATTGACGAGCGCCCCGAAGAGGTCACCGAAATGGCCCGCTCGGTGCGCGGTGAGGTGATCTCCAGCACCTTCGACGAGCCCGCCACCCGTCACGTGCAGGTGGCCGAGATGGTCATCGAGAAGGCAAAGCGCCTGGTGGAGCACAAAAAGGACGTGGTCATCCTGCTCGATTCCATCACCCGCCTTGCGCGGGCCTACAACACCGTGATCCCCTCCTCGGGCAAGGTGCTCACCGGTGGTGTGGACGCCAACGCCCTGCAGAAGCCCAAGCGTTTCTTCGGCGCGGCGCGCAACGTGGAGGAAGGCGGCTCCCTGACCATCGTCGCCACCGCCCTCATCGACACCGGCTCGCGCATGGACGACGTGATCTACGAGGAGTTCAAGGGTACCGGCAACATGGAGATCCATCTCGACCGCCGGATCTCCGAGAAACGCATCTTCCCCTCGATCCACATCAACCGCTCTGGCACCCGCAAGGAGGAGCTACTGATGGACCCCGACGAGCTGCAGAGGATGTGGATCCTGCGCCGCATCCTCCACCCCATGGACGAGCTCGCGGCAATGGAGTTCCTCTACGACAAGCTCAAGGTCACCAAGACCAACCAGGAGTTCTTCGACAGCATGCGGGGCTAGGGGGTGGGCAGAGCACCGAGCGCCGCGGCCTGCTCTTAAACCGCCACCGGTGCCTTGATGTGGGGGTGGGCGCGGTACCCCGCGAGGTTGAAGTCCTCGTAGCGGAAATCCCATAGCGACCCCACCGCCGGATTTATCGCCATCGTCGGGAGCGGCAGGGGCTCGCGCCGAAGCTGCTCGTCCGCCTGCTCCAGGTGATTGAGGTAGAGGTGCGCATCCCCCAGGGTGTGCACGAAATCGCCCGGCCCGAGACCCGTCACCTGTGCCACCATCAGGGTCAACAGGCTGTAGCTCGCGATGTTGAAGGGGACGCCGAGAAACACGTCGGCGCTACGCTGGTAGAGCTGGCAAGATAATCGCCCCTCCGCCACATAGAACTGGAACAGCAGATGACAGGGCGGCAGCGCCATGCGCGGGAGATCCGCCGGGTTCCAGGCAGTGACGATGTGGCGACGGGAATCGGGATTGCTCCGGATGCTCTGCACCACCTCCGTGATCTGGTCGATCGCCCCCCCCTCCGGGGTGGGCCAAGAGCGCCATTGATGGCCGTAGATGGGGCCCAGGTCGCCCCGCTCATCGGCCCACTCATCCCAGATGCTCACCCCCTGCGCGCGCAGATAACCGATGTTGGTGTCCCCGCGCAGAAACCACAGCAGCTCGTGGATGATGGATCGCAGGTGGAGCTTCTTGGTGGTCAGGAGCGGGAACCCCTCGGCGAGATTGAACCGCATCTGGTAGCCGAACAGGCTCAGGGTCCCGGTGCCGGTGCGGTCCTCCTTGCGCACGCCCCGCTCGCGCACCGCCCGCAGTAGCGCCAGATACTGCCACATGAGCTAGCCCCGGAGCGATTGGCGCCGATAGGCCCAGCCGAGCAGCAGGGCCCCGGCCAGGAGCATGGGCAGGGTAAGCACCTGCCCCATGGTGAGCCAATCCCAGGCCAGATAGCCGAGGTGGGCATCGGGTACACGCACCAACTCCACCAGGAAGCGGAACAACCCGTAGCAGAGGAGAAAGAGCCCGGACACCGCGCCCAGGGGCCGCGAGCGACGGGAGAAAAGCCAGAGGATCAGGAACAGCACCAGGCCCTCGAGCAACGCCTCGTAGAGCTGAGAGGGGTGCAGGGCGGTGCTCCAGTCGGCCCCCGGCAGGCAGTGTTCGGGAAAACGCTGGCAGGGAAGCTGGATGCCCCAGGCCACTTCGGTGGCCCGCCCCCAGAGCTCGCCGTTGATGAAGTTCCCGATCCGTCCCGCCCCCAGCCCGATGGGGGTCAGGGGGGCGAGAAAGTCCCCCACTTCGAGAAACCCTTTACCGTTGCGCCGCCCGAATAGCCAAAGCGCCACCAGCACCCCCACCAGCCCGCCGTGGAACGACATCCCCCCCTGCCAGATGCGCAGGATCGACAACGGGTCGGCCACAAGCTGATGGGTGCCATAGAACAGCATGTAACCCAGCCGTCCGCCGAGCACCACCCCCAGTACGCTGTAGAACACCACATCGTCCACCTGCTGGGGCGTCCACCCCGAGCCCGGCCGACTGGCCCGCCGCCGCCCGAGCCACCAGCCAACGAGGAAGCCCACCAGATACATGAGCCCATACCAGTGGACCCGTAGGGGGCCAAACCCGAAGGCCACCGGATCGATGGAGGAATACTGCAACATGGAAGTCTCGAGTGCTCAGATCAAAGCCGTGGCCCGAAGGAACAGGGTCTTCAGATAGGCGGTCTCGGGGATCGCCGGATGAATCGGATGATCGGGCCCCTGGCCGCCGCTGCCGAGCAGTTGCAGGCCAAATCCACTGCGGCGCGAGGCCCGCTGCACCGTGCGCAGGAACCCCGCAGCGTCCAGGTGGAACGAGCAGGAGGAGGTCACCAAGAGCCCGCCTTGGTTAAGCAGCCCAAGGCCGAGGCGATTGAGCCGCTGGTAGGCCTGGGTCCCCTCGACCAGGTCCCGGCGCCGCTTGATGAAGGCGGGGGGGTCGAGGATCACGGTGTCGAAGCGTTCACCGGCTTCCGCCAGCTCCTTGAGCACCCCAAAGGCATCGCCCCGCCGAGTGCGTACGCGACCTTCCAAACCGTTGAGGGCGGCGTTGCGCGTCACTCCCTCCAGCGCGGTGGCAGAGGCGTCCAGGCATAGCACCTCCGGCGCCCCGCACATCGCCGCCCCGATGCCCCAGGCACCCACATAGGAGAAGACGTCCAGCACCCGGCCGCGCATCCGATAGCGGCCGAGACGGGAGCGATTCTCGGCCTGATCGAAAAACCAGCCGGTCTTCTGCCCCGCCGTGAGGGAAACCTGAAAGCGCACGCCGTTCTCCTCCAGCTCCACCCGCTCGGGCACCGTACCGAGCAGGGTCTCCACGTAGCTGGGTAGGGCTTCGAGCTCCCGAACCGCGACGTCGTTGCACAGCCACACCGCCTCGGGTCGCACCACCTGCTCCAGTGCCGCGATCAGCTCCGGGCGTACCCGCTCCATTCCCGCCGTGGTCAGTTGCACCACCAGATACGGGCCGTAGCGGTCCACCGTGAGCCCGGGCATTCCATCGCCCTCGCCGAACACCAGCCGGTAGAACGGCTTGTCGTAGAGCCGCTGGCGCAGGTCAAGCGCTCGGGTGATGCGCTCCACCCAGAGCGCCGGCGTCGGCGGCCGGCCCCGCTGACGGCTCACCAGCCGGGCGGTGATGAGGGAATGGGGGTTCACCTGGGCATAGCCGAGCCAGGCCCCGCTATAGCTGTGAACCTCCACCGCCTCACCGCTCTCGAAGCTGCGCAACGGCGTTGCCTCGGTATCGATCTCATTGCTGTAGATCCAGAGGTGGCCGGCCAGCAGGCGGCGTTCCTGGTCTTTTTTCAGGCGAAGGGGTGGAAGGGGCATGGGTCCGGCACCAGATTGGGAGACGGGGCAGGGTACCAAAATTCCGCCCCCACCGCCCCCTTCAACCGTTGCCCCTCAGCCACAATGACCCAATCCCAGCGACCCAACCGCCTTGCCGCCACCCAGAGCCCCTACCTGCAGCAGCACGCCCGCAATCCTGTGGACTGGTGGCCCTGGTGCGAGGAGGCGCTGGCGCTGGCCCGCGCCGAAGACCGCCCCATCCTGCTCTCCATCGGCTACTCCGCCTGCCACTGGTGCCATGTGATGGCCCATGAGTCGTTCGAAGACCCCGCCACCGCGGAGCTGATGAACCGGCTCTACGTCAACATCAAGGTGGACCGGGAGGAACGACCCGATCTCGACCGCATCTACCAATCCGCCCACCAGCTCCTGGCCCAGCGGACGGGCGGCTGGCCCCTCACCCTCTTCCTCACCCCCGAGGACCACACCCCCTTCTTCGCCGGGACCTACTTCCCGCCGGAGTCGCGCCACGGCCTGCCGGCCTTTCGCGAGCTGCTCCTCGCCATCGAGCGGGCCTACCGCGAGCAAAAGGCCGCCATCGCCGAGCAGAACCAGTCCCTGCGCGCCGCCCTCCATGCCCTCAACCCCGCCCCCGGCGCGAGGCCCCTGGCGCTGGATGAGGCACCGCTGCGGCTTGCACTGCGGCAATTGGCGGGCAGTTTCGACGCCAAGCACGGCGGTTTCGGCAAGGCCCCCAAATTCCCGCATCCCACCGATCTTGAGCTGCTCCTGCGCCACCACGCCACCAGCGCCATCGCCGGCCGTCCCGATAACCAGTCGCTGCACCTGGCCAGTCTCACCCTGGAACGCATGGCCCGCGGCGGCCTCTTCGACCACATCGGCGGCGGCTTCTGCCGTTACTCGGTGGATGAGCGCTGGATGATCCCCCACTTCGAGAAGATGCTCTACGACAACGGCCAGCTTCTGTGCCTCTACGCCGAGGCCTGGCAGGCAACCGGCCGGGCGCTGTTTCGCGACACCGCCCTCGCCACCGCCGCCTGGGCGATGCGCGAGATGCAGTCGCCCGAGGGCGGCTACAGCGCCGCCCTGGACGCCGACAGCGAGGGCGAGGAAGGCCGCTTCTACCTCTGGAGCCGCGACGAGGTACGCACGCTTCTGGGCGAGGACGACTACCCCCTCTTCGCCGCCGCCTACGGGCTCGATGGCCCGCCGAACTTCGAGGGCCGCTGGCACCTGCATCGGGTCGAAGCGTCCGCCGCGCTGGGGGCGCGCTTCGGCCGCGAGGCGAGCGAGCTGGAGAAGCGCCTGGCGGCCGGCCGCGAGCGGCTCCTCGCCGCGCGTGCGCAACGCGTTCGCCCGGGGCTCGACGATAAGCGGCTCACCGGCTGGAACGCCCTCATGATCAAGGGCATGGCACGGGTGGCGCGGGTATTCCAGCGGCCCGAGTGCCTGGCATCCGCCGAGCGCGCGCTAGCGCTCATCCGCGA
>JAEHCY010000035.1 GCA_016880695.1 Chromatiaceae bacterium
CCGATGTGCATACGCTGGATGATGTGCTCGTTGAGCCTGGCGAGGTTGGCGAGGTCGATCCCGCGCTGGTCGGCGACCCGTTCGGTTTCCTGCAGTCGATGGGCAAATGTGATCGAGAGGAGGGCGACGGCGAAATAGGTGATGCCGAGCAGTCCGGCCTCGGTCAGGTGGGCTTGAAACCCTGGCTCGCGCAGCTCCAAGAGAATCTCGGCGGCGAGGACCGCCAACGCGGCGGCGGCCG
Organism: Chromatiaceae bacterium; assembly: GCA_016880695.1. Taxonomy (GTDB): domain Bacteria; phylum Pseudomonadota; class Gammaproteobacteria; order Chromatiales; family Chromatiaceae; genus JAEHCY01. The sequence continues at coordinate 242 of JAEHCY010000035.1, forward strand.
CAAAGGCGAGTGACATCGACCCGGCCGAGAGCAGGCTGCCCAGGGTGACCGAGATGGCGATGAGGAGCCCAAACCCCCGGATCGCGCCGCCGGTGGCGTACGTCAGGAGGGTCAAGACCGCGATGTCTCCCATCAAACTGAGCTGCACCTGCCTCGGGAACGAGGGCCAGCGGGCGCGCAGTAGTCCATAGCCCGCGGCTAGCAATAGGAGATACAGGAGCAGACCCGCGGTCATCGGATCGGGATGCTGGAGCAAGGAAGGCAGGGATGTGCGTGGCGGCAGAAGGGAGATGAATAGGACGCCCCAAAGGGTGCCGCGGTAGGCGAGGAACAGCTTCAGGGCCGGCCAGCTGGCGACGGCCAGCGGGGGGTGCGTGGGAGATCGTGAGGGCTGGGTCATCGGACCAGGATACCGCTCGGCGGGCGGGTGTCGGCTGACGGATTGGTGGGAGAATCTATCAGCATCCAGGGCAGACAGAAACCCAGGTGGGCTGATCCGCAGGGGCGGTCCCTTCGTTGTGCCCTGCAGCAAAGGATGCTACGTTTGCGTTGTGGTGTCGGTTGCCATCACTCAACCAAGAACAATGACCGGCGGGCGCCACCCAGCCGGTCTTAAGACCCCCGCGAACCCCGGTTCGCCCACACACCAAAGGAAACCTATGCACCTACACGAATATCAGGCAAAGCAGTTGCTTTCGAAGTACGGCATCCGGGTCCCCCGGGGCATTCCGGTCTCCACTGTAGTGGGCGCACGGCAAGCGGCGTTGGAGCTTGGCGGCGACCGCTGGGTAGTCAAGGCCCAGGTTCATGCCGGCGGACGAGGCAAGGCGGGGGGCGTGGTGCTTGTCCGTTCGTTGGATGAGCTGGAGGCCGCCGCTCGGCGTCTGTTGGGGAGCCAACTGATCACGAAACAGAGCGCGCCCGAGGGGCTCTTGGTCACTACCCTACTGGTGGAGGCGATCACCGACATCGCCCGCGAACTCTACCTCAGTGTTCTGGTGGATCGGGCCACCCAGCGGGTGCTGTTCATGGCCTCGGCGGCCGGGGGTATGGAGATCGAGGAGGTGGCGGCGCGGGAGCCCGAGAAGATCCTCACCACCCGCGTGCACCCGGCGGCGGGCCTGCAGGCGTGGCAATGTCGTCTGCTCGGTTACGGGCTGGGGCTGGACGGCGGACAGATCAAGGAGCTGCAGCGGTTGATGAGTGGCCTGTACCGGCTGTTCATGGAGTCCGACGCGAGCCTGGTCGAGATCAACCCCCTGATCGTGGATGCCGCAGGGGGGATCATGCCGTTGGATGCGAAGGTCAATCTCGATGACAACGCCCTCTACCGCAGACCCGAGCTCGTGGCCCTGCGCGACATCAGCCAGGAGGACCCGCGCGAGGCGGCGGCGAAGGAGCACGATCTCAACTACATCAGCCTGGACGGCAGCATTGGCTGCATGGTGAACGGTGCGGGTCTGGCCATGGCGACCATGGACCTGGTCAAGCTGCGTGGCGGGCTACCGGCCAATTTCCTCGATGTGGGCGGCAACGCCACCGCCGAACGGGTGGCCGAGGCGTTCAAGCTCATCCTGTCCGATGGCAAGGTACGCGCGGTTCTGGTGAATATTTTCGGCGGCATCGTGCGCTGCGATCTGATCGCCGAGGGCATCCTCAAGGCGGTGCGTGAGGTGCATGTGTCGGTGCCCGTAGTGGTGCGCCTGGAGGGTACTAATGCCCCCCGCGGCCTGGAGATCCTGGCCGAGAGTGGGCTCGCGATCACCACCGCGGCGGATCTTACCGAGGCCGCCGACAGGGCGGTTGCCGCCGCAGCTGCGGCTTAGCTTGAGGGGAAAGGCGCATGAGCATATTGGTCGATAAGACTACCCGGGTGATCTGCCAGGGCTTCACTGGCAAGCAGGGCACCTTTCACACCGAGCAGGCCATTGCCTATGGAACCCGGATGGTGGGTGGGGTGACCCCCGGCAAGGGCGGGCAGAGCCATCTCGGTCTGCCGGTGTACGACACGGTCCACGCCGCGGTGGCTGACACCGGCGCGGATGCCACCATGATCTACGTTCCGGCCGCCTTTGCCGCGGATGCGATCCTTGAGGCCGCGGATGCGGGTATCCGGGTCATCGTCTGCATCACCGAGGGCATCCCAGTACTGGATATGCTGCGGGTGAAGGCCGCCCTGCAGGGTTCGGGCTCGGTGCTGATCGGGCCGAACTGTCCCGGCGTCATCACCCCGGGGGAGTGTAAGATCGGGATCATGCCTGGGAACATCCACCAGCCAGGGCGGGTGGGCATCGTCTCGCGCTCCGGCACCTTGACCTACGAGGCGGTGTTTCAGACCACCCGTGAGGGCCTGGGCCAGTCCACCTGCGTGGGCATCGGGGGCGACCCGATCCAGGGCTTCAACTTCGTGGACTGCCTGTGCCGGTTCCAGGATGACCCGGCCACCGAGGGCATCATCCTGGTGGGCGAGATTGGCGGAAGCGCCGAGGAGGACGCCGCGGAGTTCATCCGGGCCTCGGTGACCAAGCCGGTGGTGGCCTATATCGCCGGGGTCACGGCACCCTCGGGCAAGCGCATGGGGCATGCGGGGGCCATCGTCACCGGTGGCAAGGGTACGGCCGAGGGCAAGTACGCCGCACTCGATGCGGCCGGTGTGACCACTGTGCGTTCACCCGCCGAGATGGGGAGCCGAATGCGCGCGCTGCTGGGCTAACCGAAGATGCGGGCGGGGCCGTTGGCGCCGGCCCGCATCCTCTGCCTCGCCAGGGATGGGGCTCGTGACAACTCAGGGGGCGGAACTCTTGGGACTTCGAATCCTCATCGCCCAGCTCGATTTCCTGGTGGGAGACATCGCCGGCAACCGGGCGAAGGTGACCGCTGCCGCGCGCCGGGCCCGGGATGTGCACCGCGCCGATGTGATCGTCTTCCCCGAGCTGACCCTCACCGGGTATCCGCCTGAGGATCTGTTGCTGCGCCCCGAGCTTGGTCGGCGGGTGGAGCAGGCGCTCGCGGCCCTGTGCGCCGAGGTGGAGGGGATCACCCTGATCCTGGGCTATCCGCGGCGGCGGGCGGACGGACTCTATAACGCCGCAGGCGTGATCCGCGACGGTCATATCCTGGCCGAGTACCACAAGCAATTCCTGCCAAACTACAGCGTGTTCGACGAAAAGCGCTACTTCTCCCCGGGGCGGGACCCCTGCGTGATCGAGCACCGGGGTGTGCGCATCGGTGTGACCATCTGCGAGGACATCTGGGAGGTCATGCCAGCACGCCAGGCGGCGGAGGCCGGGGCCCAGTTGCTCATCAACATCAACGCCTCGCCCTACCACTACGGCAAGGCCCCGGAGCGGGAGGCACTGGTCCAACAGCGCGCCTGTGACAATGGCCTGGCGATCCTGTATGTGAATCTGGTGGGCGGGCAGGATGAGTTGGTGTTCGATGGTGGCTCCTTCGTGGTGGACCGCAAGGGGGGCTTGGTGCAGCGTTGCGCCTATTTCGCCGAGGAGGAGGCCCTGGTCGAGATCGAGCCGGAGCCCTGGCCGGAGCCCATCGCGGGACCGATCGTCGCTGCACCTTCGGACGAGGAGGGCATCTACCGCGCCGTCGTTCTGGGTGTGCGCGACTACGTGCACAAGAACGGTTTCCGTGGCGCGGTGCTCGGGCTCTCGGGCGGGATCGACTCGGCCCTGACCCTGGCCCTGGCGGTGGACGCGCTGGGTCCCGAGCAGGTAGAGGTGGTACTCATGCCCTCGCGTTACACCGCGGAGATGAGTGTTCAGGATGCGCAGGCGCAGGCCGAGGCCATGGGGGTGGCGCACCGGCTCATCTCTATCGAGCCCGCGTTCCAGGCGTTCCTGCAGATGTTGGCGGAGGAGTTTGCCGGCAAGCCGGTGGATGTGACCGAAGAGAACATCCAGGCCCGCTGTCGCGGTGTGGTGCTCATGGCGATCAGCAACAAGAAGCGACGCATCCTGCTGACCACCGGCAACAAGAGCGAGGTGGCAGTGGGCTATGCGACCCTCTACGGCGACATGGCGGGGGGGTTCGCGCCGATCAAGGACCTGTTTAAGACCACGGTGTACCGCCTCGCTCGTTATCGCAACGGCCTCGGTGCCGCGATCCCCGAACGGGTGTTGCAGCGGCCGCCCTCTGCGGAACTGGCTCCCAACCAGGTGGACCAGGACTCGCTGCCGCCCTATGAGATGCTCGACCCGGTGCTCAAGCGCTACATCGAGGAAGACCAGAGCGTGGGCGAGATCATCGCCGCGGGCTTCCCGGAGGAGGTGGTCCGCCGGGTTGCACGGCTGGTGGATCGCAACGAATACAAACGCCGCCAGGCCCCACCGGGGGTGCGCATCACCCGCCGCGCCTTCGGCCGCGATCGGCGTTATCCGATCACCTCAGGTTTCTAGACGCTCCTCGGCCTGCCGAGGTGCCGGGTTGGGCTCCGTTCCCCTATACTGTCACGGTCATGCAGTCGCGGCTCACCCGCGGTGGAGAAAGCCGATGAAAAAAGTCGATGCAATTGTCAAACCCTTCAAGCTCGATGATGTCCGCGAAGCCCTATCCACAGTGGGTATCACCGGAATGACCGCAACCGAGGTGAAGGGTTTCGGGCGGCAGAAGGGCCACACCGAGCTCTACCGTGGCGCGGAATACGTGGTGGATTTCCTGCCGAAGGTGAAGATCGAGCTGGTCGTTCGCGACGATCAGGTGGACGCCTGCATCGAGGCGATCACCGGGGCCGCCCGCACCGGCAAGATTGGCGACGGCAAGATCTTCGTCACAGACGTGGAGAAGGTGGTGCGGATCCGTACCGGCGAGGAGGACGACCACGCGATCTGACTGCTTCTGCCCCGGCACGGGCGGCGCCGCTTGGGCCGCCCGGTGCACTCATCCCCTGCCGCGCGGTGGGCCGCTGTCAGTTCTTGTCCAATCCGAGGTATTCCCAAGCCTTGCGGCTCAGGCTGATCTCCTCGGGTTTGGGCTCTTCGGTCACCAGGGTGCCTTTCTCAAGGTTCAGCGCCAGAACCCTCTGGGCATCTGCGGCGAGCTCCGTCATTCCGAGATCGGTGTAGGCGGCCACCAGTATGCGCAGGGCATCGGGGACCGCCGTGGTCCGCTGATATCGCTGGATCACGTAGTTGGCCCGGTTGGCGGCCGCGAGGTAGGCGCCGCGCTTCATGTAGTAATTGGCAACGTGGATCTCGTACTTCGCTAGGTTGTTGCGCAGGAACAGCATCCTTTGACGAGCATCCGCGGAATACTTGCTCTCGGGGTAGCGCCTAACTAGCTCTTCGAAGTCCTGAAAGGCATCGAGCGCTGAACCCGGATCGCGCTGCGAGGGGTCGGTGGGGATGTAGCGTTCGAGAAAGCCCGCGCTGCGGTTATAATTGACAACCCCTTTCAGGTAGTAGGCATAGTCGATATAGGGGTTCTGCGGATAGAGTTTGATGAACCGATCGGCGGATGCGATGGCTGAGTCCGGCTCCTCCTTCTTGTAATAGGCGTAAGCCATATCCAGCAGTGCCTGCTGGGCGTAGCGACCGAACGGGTAGCGTGCCTCAAGCTTCTCGAAATAATCGATTGCCTGCTGGTAATCGCCTTCGTCGAGGGCGGCGGAGGCCTCCGAGTATAACTTGCTGGCATTCCAGTCCTGGGTCTTATCCTCCGCGCTCTGGAACCAGGCACACCCACTGGCGAGCAGGACCAGCATGAGACTGACGAGTGATCGTTTCCAAACCATGGCGGTAGCGGTGCGACTAACAACAGGGGCAGTATATCCTAAACCCGCCCGCGGCGAGGGGCTCGGCGGCTAGTGCCGATGGATGGTGAGATGCAGGTCGAGGATGAGCGGCGGTTTGTCGCGCCGCCCTCGGTGGCGGGCAAGCGTCTCGATCAGGTGCTGGCCGAACTCCTGCCGGAGTTCTCCCGCACCCGCATCCAGGGTTGGGTGCGGCAGGGTTGGGTGACGGTCGAGGGGCGGCCCTCACGACCCCGCGACCGGCTCGTGGGCGGCGAGGCCCTGTGGTTGCGCGCACAGCCCGCCGCGCCGCTCGCGGACCTACCCGAAGCGATACCGCTCGATATTCTGTTCGAGGACAAGCACCTGCTGGTGATCAATAAACCGGCGGGGCTGGTGGTACACCCGGCGGCGGGCACTCCGGACGGCACCCTGTTGAATCGATTGCTGCACCACGCCCCGGATGTAGTCTCGCTGCCGCGCGCGGGGGAGAGAGAAAGATACCTGTGGTGAAGATAACAGGATTATATGCTTGAAATTTTCTAGCGTCTTCTTCTGCGAGAGAAAAAAAAATACAACTATTTAGAACTTACAAATTAAAAAGACACATTTGTCAAGATTTC
>JAEHCY010000254.1 GCA_016880695.1 Chromatiaceae bacterium
CGAGCACGTCCCCGATCAGCACCCGTAAGAGATGCGCCGAGCTGGCGATGGACTGCAGGTACTCGCGCTGATCGGAGCGCAGTGGTGTCCCCTCCAGGAGCTGGGTCATGCCGATCACCCCGGTGAGAGGGGTGCGCAGCTCATGGGTCATGGTGGAGAGGAAATCCCCCCTGGCCTGGTTGGCCCGCTCCGCCTCGAGCCGTGCCTGCTCGACCTTGCGCAGCAGCGCGAACTGGTACAGCGGCAGCAGGGCGAGGAGCAGAAGAAAGAAGAACGCCTCGAAGGTGTGGCGCTGCCATTCCCCGAGCTCGATCAATACGAGGTTGTAGGCGACGACGCTGAACCCCGAGGCGAACACCAGGTCACGCCTACCGAAGCGGGTACCGTAGGAGATAAAGATCCAGATGTAGAGCAAATAGAAGGGACTGATCGCCTCCTTGGTCAGGAAGATGGCCAGGCTTGAGGCGCTGATGTCGAGGGCGAGCGCGAGATACCGGCGCAGCGGTCGCACCGGCCGCCGGATCACATCGATCGCCAGGCCGAGGAATACCACCAGATAGACGCAAAAGAGCACCAGGTACTCACTGGTGGCCACGCGGTAGTAGCCGGTCCAGGCCCCGAGCCCGATGTACCCCGCCGCGAACAACCAAATCCCCATCCGCACCAGGGCCGACTGGAACTCCGGATGATGCCGCACCTCCGGTGGAATCCAACCCTTCTCGCTTAGTATCCGATCCCCATCGCTCATCCGTACCTCCCGCTGGCCCTCCCGATCGCCCCCAGCAGATCCCCTACGGGTATCTGAACTCTTGGCTCTTTGGTATATTATTAACCTTTAATTCACTAACAGGCTGGCGCCCGAGGGCGCCAACTGCCCAGATTCTAAGGCTACTAGAGAGAACGGGAGAGGCCCATGTCCAAGAAACACCCGATCATCGCCGTCACGGGTTCGTCTGGCGCCGGCACCACCAGCGTCAAACGCGCCTTTGAGCACATCTTCTACCGTGACAAGATCAATGCCGTGATCGTGGAGGGGGACAGCTTCCACCGCTACGACCGTGCCGAGATGCGCGAGGCGGTTGCCCAAGCCCTGAAAAAGCATAAGCACCTGAGCCACTTCGGCTCGGACGGCAACCTGTTCGGCGAGATCGAGGAGCTGTTCAAACAGTACGGCAGCAGCGGAACCGGGCGTAAGCGTTACTATCTCCACAGCCCCGAGGAGGCCGCCGAGCACAACACGCGCCTGGCGACCGACCTCAGGCCCGGACAGTTCACCCCCTGGGAAGAGATCCCCCCCGGCAGCGATATGCTGTTCTATGAAGGGCTCCACGGCGGGGTGGTCACCCAGGAGCACAATGTCGCCCAGTACGTCGACCTGCTCATCGGGGTGGTACCCATCGTGAACCTGGAGTGGATTCAGAAGATCCACCGCGACAACGCCGAGCGCGGCTACAGCGCCGAGGCCATCGTCGATACGATCCTCCGTCGCATGCCCGACTACATCAACTTCATCACACCCCAGTTCTCGCTGACCGACATCAACTTCCAGCGGGTGCCAACGGTCGATACCTCCAATCCCTTCATCGCCCGCGATATCCCGACCCCGGACGAGAGCTTTGTGATCATCCGCTTCAAGGACCCGAATAAGTTCGATATCGACTTCCCTTACCTGCTCAGCATGCTGCACGACTCCTTCATGTCGCGGCGCAACACCCTGGTGGTACCGGGCGGAAAGATGGTAATGGCGGTGGAATTGATCCTCACCCCCATCATCGAGCGCATCATGGAGTAGCCCAAGACCCAGGCCCTTGCCGATCGGGAGCGCCCCCACTAACGGGGGCGCTTCTCCGCTCAGTCGTAGGCGCGGTCCTTCCACTGGCGGAGCGCGGTAAACACCGCGGTCTCATCCGCCAAGGGGCACCCGGCGTAGGTTTGCGCCGCGGCAACCACCGCTGGCACCGAGGTGCGCAGAAACGGGTTGGTCTCCCGCTCCAACTCAAGGCGTGCGGGGACCGAGGGCCGACCCGCCGCCCGCAGCCGCCGGACCTCCTCGGTCCGCTCCGCGATCGCCGCACGCTCGGGCTCCACCCAGCGGGCAAACCCGAGATTGGCGAGGGTGTATTCGTGGGCGCAGTAGACCAGCGTTTCCCCCGGAAGCGCGGCGATGCGCCTCAGCGAGGCGGCGAGATCCTCGAAGCTCCCGTCGAACACCCGCCCGCAACCGGCGGCGAACAGGGTATCGCCGCAAAACAGGCAGCCCTCGCCCCGGTAGGCGATGTGGCTCGCGGTGTGTCCGGGCACCGCGAGGACCTGGAGGCTCACCGCCCCCTCCAGAAACAAGAGCCTATCCCCCTCGCCGACCGGGTGGGTAACCTCCGGGATTCGCCGATCCTTCGGGCCATACACCCGCAGCCCCGGATAGGCCGCCGCCAGGCCCTCAACGCCGCCGGTGTGGTCGCCGTGGTGGTGGGTGATGAGCACCGCCTCAAGCCGGAGATCCCGCTCCCGAAGCCGGTCGATCACCGGATCCTCGTCCCCGGGGTCGACCACCGCCGCGGCGCAGCCCGGGTCGGCGGTGAGTAGCCAGATGTAGTTGTCCTCGAAGGCCGAGATGGGCTCGATCTGAAGCCGAGCGGACGACACCTTCAGCCCTCCCCGCGGGCCTGGCGAATCGCCTGGAGGATACCGGACCGGTCTAGACCCGCCGCCTCGAGCTGCTGTTGCGGTGTGCCGTGCTCGATGAAGCGGTCGGGAAGCCCGAGCTGCAGCAGGCGTCCCGCCCAGCCCCGGGCGAACAGAAACTCCGCCACCGCCGATCCGGCCCCGCCGGCGACCACGTTCTCTTCCAGCGTCACCAACAGCCCATGGTCCTGCGCCAGGCGCTCGATCAGCTCGCCATCGAGGGGCTTGACGAAGCGCATGTTCGCCACCGTGGCATCGAGCGCCTCGGCCACCCCCAAGGCCGTTGCCAGCGGCGAACCAAAGGCGAGCAGCGCCACGTCCTTGCCCTGGCGGCGGATCTCGCCTCGACCGATGGCGAGGGTGGTGAGGGTTTTGGGTACCGCCACCCCGGGACCGCTCCCCCGCGGATAGCGCACCAGGGCCGGACCTGGGTGCTCATAGGCGCTCTGCAGCAGGGCCCGGCACTCCGCCTCGTCCGCCGGGGCCAGGATCAGCAGGTTCGGCAGCGGTCGACAGAAGCTGAGATCGAAGCTGCCGGCATGGGTGGCCCCGTCCGCACCCACCAACCCGGCCCGGTCCACCGCGAGGGTCACATCGAGGTTCTGCAGACAGATGTCGTGGATCAGTTGATCGTAGGCCCGCTGCAGGAAGGTCGAATAGATGGCCACCACCGGCTTGAGCCCCTCGCAGGCCATGCCCGCGGCGAGGGTCAGGGCATGCTGCTCGGCGATCCCCACGTCGAAGTAACGATCAGGGAAGCGCTTGGAGAACTCGGTCAAGCCTGAGCCCTCGCACATCGCCGGGGTGATCCCCATCAGGCGCGGATCGCGCTCCGCCGCGTCGCAGAGCCAGGACCCGAACACCGCGGTGTAGCTCGCCCCCCCCTGGGGCTTGCCCTGCATCTTGCCGGTCGTGGGGTCGAAAGGAGAGACGCCGTGGTAGGTGATGGGCTGGCCTTCGGCCGGGTGATACCCCTTGCCCTTACGGGTGACCACATGCAGCAGCCGCGGCCCCGGCATCTCCAGCATATTCTGCAGGGTGGGCACCAGCACCGAGAGGTCGTGCCCGTCGATGGGGCCGATGTAGTTGAATCCCATCTCCTCGAATAGGGTCCCGGGCATGAGCATGCCCTTCATGTGCTCCTCCCAGCGGCCCACCAGCTCCTTGAGCTGCGGCAAGCGACTGAGCGCCGACTTGCCGCCCTCCCGGACGCTGGTGTAGAAGGAGCTCGAAAGGATGCGCGAGAGGTAACCGCTCACCGCCCCCACGGGCGGGGAAATGGACATGTCGTTGTCATTGAGGATCACCAGCAGATCGACGTCGAGAGCACCGGCGTGATTGAGGGCCTCGAACGCCATCCCCGCACCTAGGGCTCCGTCCCCGATAACGGCGATCACATGGCGCCGGATGTGCCGCTCCCGCGCCGCAATCGCCATACCCAGCGCGGCACTGATGGAAGTGCTCGAATGGCCCACGCCGAAGGTGTCGTAGGGGCTCTCCTCCCGCCGCGGAAAGCCCGACAGGCCGCCCTGCTGGCGCAGGGTCGCCATGCGCTCCCGCCGACCGGTGAGGATCTTGTGGGGATAGGCCTGGTGGCCCACGTCCCACACCAGGCGATCCTCGGGGGTATTGAAGACGTAGTGCAGGGCCACGCTGAGCTCGACCACACCCAGACCCGCCGCCAGATGACCGCCGGTGCGCGAGACCATCTCGATCAGAAACTCCCTCAGCTCCGCCGCCAGTTGGGGGAGCTGGGCCTCGCCCAGCAGGCGCAGGTCGGCGGGTGTGTCGATCAGCGACAACAGGGGGTAACGGGCTGGGTCGCAGTGGGGGACCACTGGCGGTCGTGCTGCCATAGGGTATCGAAGCTCTAGACCGGGGTGGTGGTGTCGGTCACAAACCGCAGGTGGTCCGCGTCCACTCCGTCGCGCGGCCCCTCATGACGCATCGAGCGCCGGAGTGTACACCAAAACCCCCGGGACGCTCGCCGCTTCGCGCCGCAAGCATCCCCGGTTCGGTGTCCCCGCCCGTTGGCGGGGGCTAGAGTCGCCCGGCCTCCTCGAGAACAAAGCTGCGAAACGCTTGGGCGGCCGGAGACAGGCGTTTGTCCCGGCGGTAGACCAGGAACCACTTGCGCTGGATGGGAAAACCGA
>JAEHCY010000255.1 GCA_016880695.1 Chromatiaceae bacterium
AGATGAGCCCGCGACCGAAACGCGCCATGAAATTGATGTCTTCCGGCCGCACCCGGGCCGCGGCCATGATCAGATCGCCCTCGTTTTCCCGGTCTTCGTCGTCCATGATGATGACCATGCGGCCTTCACGCAGGTCCTGGATGATTTCTTCGGTCGGGTTGAGAGACATCAGCGAGCGACGGATCGGTTACGGGAAACCGATGGAGTGTAACAAAGTCCGACCAAGCGCCGCGAGCAGGAGCTGCAGGGCTCATCAATGGATAGGGAGGAATCGAATGGTTATTACCCTTTGTCACCGATCACCGGCAAACCGACGCGCTTTTTAGCTAACCTCCTAACCAATGAGCTGCTCTCAGCGCCCGGAACCCCTACCTGTCCCGATGCGGGCCCCAGCAGCGCTCGGGCCCCGTCCGGCAAGGGGGTCGCCGTGAGTGGTGCCCGGATCAGCAACGTGGGCGGCGCCGTGGCCCACATCGCTGCCTGGTTGCGCCATGAAGGCGATGGCTGCCCACCCGATCGGCGCCAGGCGGAGCAATTTCTCGCCGCGCTCGACCCCAACGCACAGGCGTTTTCCTTTCGCACCTTCTCCGACACCCCCTATACCCGGCTTCCGGGTCGCGATCCCCTGGAGGACGCCCTGCACGGGAGATTAGAGGATTGCTGGACTGGGCTTGCGGAGCGAAACCGGGCGGGAGCGGCGGTGTCGGTGACAGTGAACCCAACCGACGGCCGTGGCCGGACCCCTAAGCATATCCTGCAGGTCCGCGCCCTATTCGCCGACCTCGACCAGGGCGGGCCGGTTGGGTCCGCGGCTGATCCGCCTCCGCACCTTCTGGTTTGCAGTTCCCCTGGCCATTACCACGCCTATTGGCGGGTGGCTGAACTGCCCTTACGGCGGTTCGACGCGGCACAAGCAGCGCTCTGCCTGCGCCTCGGGTCCGACCGCCGGGCCGCGTCAATCAATCAGGCCCTGCGCCTACCCGGGTTCTGGCACCGCAAGGACCCCCGAAATCCCCACCTTGTCTGCCTCGCAGACGTGAGGCTCGGGCACCCCTATGCGCCCGAGTTGCTGGCGGCGGGGACAACAGCCGACCATTGCCCGCGCTGATGCGCCTGCAAAAGGCGCGGATTGGGCTTAACATACCCTCTACCTTCTCCCTCATCGCCCCATCGAACCAGCACCTCCCATGCGCGTCTTTCGGGTCACCTTCATCAACCAGGGAAAGGTCTATGAGATCTACGCCAAGCGGGTCCAGCAGGGCGAGCTCTACGGCTTCGTGCAGGTTGAGGAACTGGTGTTCCAGCAGACCAGCGCGATGTTGGTGGACCCCGCGGAGGAGAAGCTGAAAAGCGAGTTCCAGGGGGTCAGCCGGTCGCTGATCCCCATCCATGCGGTCATTCGCATCGACGAGGTGGAAAAGCAGGGTCAGAGCAAAATCCTGGAGCTTGGTGAGAAGTCCAACGTCGCCCTGTTCCCCACCCCCCTCTATCCCACTGGGCGGGACAAGTAACCGCCGCGGTGAGTCGCGCCGGGGGCCTCCTCGCTGGCGCCTCTGTCATCCACGCCTGGCCACCCATTCCATGACCACTGAGATCCAAAAGAGCGTTGCCCGCCAACGCGCCGCCCTTTTCAACATGTTGGTGGAGCCCCTGAGCTACCTGGCGAAGCGCTGCGCCGCCGCGTGGCCCGAGCGCTCTCGGCTCGAGGCGATCCTGCTCGATGGCCTCCCCGGGGTTCCTTACTGTAGCTTCCTCTATGCCATGGATGCCCGGGCGCGGCAAATCAGCGCTACCGCCTGCGATTCTGGCCTTCTGCCCGAGGACCTGGGCCGCGATCGCGCCGAACGGCCCTACATGCAGGAGCCCATGCCGAGCTCCGGGTTGCTCCTGTCGCAGGCCTACATCAGCCTGCGTGCCAAGCGGCCCTCCCTCACCGCGGTACGACGCGTCACCCATAACGGCCAGCTCTTCGGCTACCTCGGCGCCGATTTCGATCTGCGCAACCTGCCGCTGACGCGCCCCCTGTACCCCGAGCCCAGTCACTGGCAGCAGCTCCGGGGCGACCCTGCCATCCGCGGCGGGCTGTTCCAGCAGCGGCGGGTGGAAAGCCTGCTCGACCAGCACATCGATCTGGTGATCCCGGTGCTGGCGGAGCTGATCACCGAAAGCGGCGCCTTCCACACCAAGATCCATTTTTCCAGCAGCCGCGCCACCCTTTGGCTGGTCGATGATCCCTACCGCTACCGGATTCTCGGCTACGACGCCCTGATCGACCCCGACATCTGCCTCGCCTATCCGCACCGCTCCTACCCCGCGGACGCCGTGATACCAGCCGGCGAGGTGGCGCGGGTCCTGGAGGGGTTCCGCCGCCTGCGCTATGCCGACGAGATCATCTACCTGCGCGCGGGCTCGCTCAACATTTTCAACGGCATGATCAGCTTGAACTTTTCCTGCGATGGCTCGCACTACCTGCCCTACGCGGAATTCCTGGAGGAAGACTCGCCCTTCTGGCAGAGCCTCGCTTGATGCGTGCCACTTGGAGGGCCACTGCCATCCCCTGGATCACCGCCGGGCGCAGAGGGAGGTTCCTCCTGTGCCTGCCACTCACCGCCTGCGGCGCGCCGAGCCAGCCCACGGACACCGCGCCCCCGCTAGTCGAGGCCGCCAGTCGCGGCGATCTGCCGACGCTCAACGCCCTCCTTGCCCGCGGCGACTCCCCCCACAGCCGAGATGCCTGCCGCTGGACGCCGCTGATGAAGGCGTCCCTCGGTGGCCACGGGGCGCTGGTGGAAAGATTGCTCCTGGCCGGAGCCGAGGTAGACGCCGAGGACCAAGGCGGCTACACGGCACTCATGCTCGCGGCCTCCAACAACCACGTCGAGGTCATCGAGCGTCTCCTCGAAGGCGGCGCCCAAATCAATCATCAGGAGCGAACCAACGGCTGGACGGCGCTCATCTGGGCAGCCAACCGCGGTCACCAGGCGGCCCTGAGCACCCTGGTACGCCAGGGGGCTGACCCCTCGCTCCGCGACCACCGCGGACTCGCCGCCGCGGACTGGGCCGGACAACAACGGCATCCCGAGTTGTTGGGGCTACTCCAATCCAAGCCAAACGGGCCTTGAGCTCGGGCGCCCCGACCCCACACTCGCCTTGGTGGCGCCTACCCAAGGTAGCCGCCCCCGATCAGGAGAACCGAGCGATCCATGAACAGACAAGAGAGAATCCAGCAGAAACTGAGCGAGGCGCTTTCGCCCCTGCATCTCGAGGTGATCGACGAGAGCCACATGCACAGCGTGCCCGCGGGTGCGGAGTCGCACTTCAAGGTGGTCGTGGTCAGTGAGGCATTCGCCACGCAGGGCCTGGTGGCCCGTCATCGCCGGGTCAACAGCCTGTTGCGCGAAGAGCTGGGCTCGGGCCTCCACGCCCTTGCGATCCACACCTGGACCCCGGAGGAGTGGTTCGATCAGGCTGGCCTGGTGCCGGAATCGCCGCGGTGCATGGGCGGATCGAAAGCCGACTGACTGCCGGCAACGGCCTCCAGCGCTGGCGGCGGATCAGAGATTTCGCCGGAAACCCGCGTCGCATCATGAACCGGTCGTCGACCGCCCCCAATCGGGGAGGTGTCTACCGCCGGCATCCGCTGACCAGCCAGCCCGAACAGGGGGCCGATATCCCCTTCGCGACGCCTAACAGTTGATCTCGATCAACGCAATTTGAAATACTTGCCCTAGCCTTTGCCAAAACCCTCTAGTCAAGCGTCTTCAGGGATACCGCCCATGGCCCTCTGCAACGATGTCAAGAGCTTTTCTCGCCGCCACGAGCATATCGCCGACTTCTTCTCCCTGCTGGCGGTGGGGGTGCTGTTCGCCTCCATCTGGGCCAGTCTCGAGTACTACGCAGTGGTCATGCGCTGGGTGACAGCGCATCTGCTACTGCACGGGGCGTTACTGATCGCTGGCCTGCTGGGCACCGTGGCCTTGATTCTGGCATTGCTCGCGGTGGGCTCCGCCCGTTTCGGCGAAGATAACGAGCGCTGTTTCGGTACCTTCCAGGGCCGCCGAAGTGGCGGGTCGCCGATCTCCGCCCTCCGCAACTGGCTGCTGCACATCGAGAACGTAGGCAAACGCCACCGCTGAACGCCGCTCGCCGTCGAGAAGCACCGACACACCGCTTCGGTTACTAAGCCCGAACCGCCGGTCCAATAGCCCTGCCGCTGGGTGCGATTGAGCCATGCCGTCCGCCAGGGCGACGCTGGACTCATCCCTGAGCCCAAATCCGCGCGTCAGATCCCGATCAGGTACTTCTGTAACCGGTAGAGCAGGGTGTCGCGGCTCAGGCCGAGCAGACGCGCCGCCCGGCTCTTGTTGCCACCCGCCAGGGCCAGGGCCTGGCGGATCACCGCCACCTCCAGTTCCTGCAGGTTGATGCCAGCGGCGGGCAGCTCAAAGGTCCAGGCGGGGGACTGCGCAGGCCCGCGGCGGATCTCGAGCGGAAGGTTATCCACCTCCAACTGGCGCCCGGGAAACAGGATCGCCATGCGAACGCAGAGATTTCGCAGTTCCCGGACATTGCCGGGCCACGGGTAGGACCTGAGCGCACGCCGGGCGGCTGTGGAGAACGCGGGGATCGGAACCCCATGCTCCGCCGCGGCCGTAGAGAGAAAGTGATCGATCAGCGGCAAAATGTCTTCGCCGCGCTCCCGAAGCGAGGGAAGCTCCAGGGGGACGACGCAGAGCCGATAATAGAGATCGGCCCGGAATCGGCCCTGATCGACACCGGCGCGAAGATCGCGATTGGTGGCGGCGATAACCCGCACATCCACCGCGTCGATGCCCCGCTGGCCCACAGACTGGCACTCGCGGCTCTCCAGGAAGCGTAATAGCTTGGCCTGATTCGGCAGCGGCAGCTCGCTGATCTCATCGAGCAACAGGGTGCCCCCGGCTGCGGCCTGGACGTGTCCCGGGCTATCCTGAGAGGCTCCGGTAAAGGCGCCCTTGCGGTACCCGAAAAGCTCTGACTCGATGAGCCCCTCCGGAATACCCGCGCAATTGATGGCCACGAAAGGCCTCGACGCGCGTGGGCTATCGCGGTGGATCGCCCGCGCCAGTAGCTCCTTGCCGGTCCCACTCGCCCCTAGCAACAACACCGTGGCATCGGTGTGCGCAACCATCTGGGCCGCATGGAGCACCCGGCGAAACGCAGGGGAGTTGCCCAATAGCGGTTGGTTATCGGTCACCCTTTCTCCTCCCGCCCTGCCTCGTGGCAGGGAGCGATTCATTGATTGTCACTGTGTGCCCTGATAGACCAGCGCGAACAGCCCCAGGGCCACCACGCTCAAGCCGGCGGCTTGGCGAAGGTGCGCATTGCGCGCCAGTTCCCGCAAACGTCCGGCCAGCAGACCTGTGACCACCAGGGTGGGCAGGGTTCCCGCCCCGAAGGCCACCATAAAAAGCGCGCCCGCCAGCGGATCGGCCTGGGCCGGCGCGCTCAAGAGCATGGAATAAACCAGCCCGCAGGGCAGCCAGCCCCAGACCGCGCCATAGCCAAGGGCCTGCGCCAAGGAACCGACCGGCAGCAAACGACGCCCCGCCGGCTGGACCCGACGCCACAGGGGCTCTCCGATGCGCTCGATGAGCGCAAAACGGGGGAACCAGCCCGCGATGTGCAGGCCCACGCCCACCAACAACAGCGCCGCGAACAGTCGCAGTCCCTGGGGCAACCAGGTATCCGCCGCGGCCGCGATAAGCCGCTGGCCGAGCCAGCCGAATAGGGCTCCCGCGATCGCGTAGCTGCCGATACGCCCGAGATTGAACGCGAGCAGAAACAACCCAAGACGGCCCACATCCGCACGCAGACCCGGGGAGAGGGAGAAGGCCAGTGCCCCAATGATCCCCCCACACATGCCCGCGCAGTGCACAACGCTGAACAGGCCCACCACGAAGGCCAGCATCAGCGACGGCCCGGAGCTACCCGCCAGGCTGGCCATATCGGTCACGATTCACCGCCCCAACCTCGATGCCCCATGGCTTGCTTCACCGACTCCCTCCCCTGGCAGCGCGACTGCCCCAATCGCTCACCACTGTATCGCGTATTTTCGCGCCTGTTCCTTGACTTTCGTCAGTTTGCGTCCGTTCCTTGGTACTGTATCAACCTGGAATCGTTGTCTATCCCGTTTGCGCGGTGCCGGCAAGGGGGCGAGCGAGACCCAAAAAAGACAGACCGTAGGCTCTCGCGGCAAGGATTGAGTCATTTCAAGGTGTAACGCAGGCATTACCAATTGAAATCCCGATCCGCGCACACATTTCGTGCCGGAAGGTTGCATTCGCCTTGACCTGGCCCGCAAAACCGACGCATGACCAATCCGTTCACGCCAAGATTCGAGTCGCTGCCCTCCATCCTGGCGGTGTTCCCCTTGAGCGGGGCCATTGTCATGCCCGGAACCCAGCTACCGCTGAACATCTTCGAGCCCCGCTATCTCAACCTGGTGCTCGATACCCTACGCGATGAACGGCTGTTCGGCATGATTCAACCCGACCCAAGCGCCCCGGAGACCCAAGATCCGCCCCTCTACCGCACCGGCTGCGCAGGCCGTATCACCTCGTTCAGCGAAACCACCGACGGGCGGATCGTACTGGTGCTGACCGGGCTGTGTCGGTTCGACGTGCGCGAGGAACTGCCCAGCGTCCGCGGTTACCGGCGCATCGTTGCGGACTGGTCACGCTTCGCCGGCGACTACCAGCCCACGGCTACGGCCGAGGTGGAACGCCCCCAATTCCTGAACCAGTTGCGCGCCTACTGTGACTGCCGGGGTGTCGAGGTACCCTGGGGCGACCTCGACTCCCTGAACGATGCCGATCTGATCAACCTCCTCGCCGCCCACCTACCCCTTCACCCAGGAGACAAGCAGGCACTGGTTGAGGCGATCGAGCTGGACCAACGCGCGAAGCTACTGGCCGCCTTCCTGGAGCTTGGGGCAACCCACGAAGGCGACCGTCGGCGCCACTGAGCGATTCGGGAACCCGCCTATCAGAGTGCGATGTCCCGCTGGGGTTGAATTGTCCAGTCGGCGCAACCA
>JAEHCY010000256.1 GCA_016880695.1 Chromatiaceae bacterium
AGTATCGGCAGGCGTGGCAAAAGGCTGTGCTCTCCGAGCAGCTCCGCGAAGCACGTTGCCCCGATTGTCCGCTCACCCACGGGGACGGCAGCCGTCCCTGCCCCATCCATGATCGCTGGCTGGCGCTGCTCAACGACTATGTGGCCGATCGGATCTCCTCCGCCCAGTACGTGGAAGACACCCTGGCGCTGCTCGATGCCCACAAACAGCACTTGAAGGTAGCACTCACTCGCCCGCACCCGGCGGCGCACTACCGCAAGGGGCAGCGGCACTCCGCTTAGAACGCCAAGGGGTCCGCGGCCCCTGGACAGCTCACCCTGACCCGCAGCCCGCCGAGGCTGGGCGAGCGGTCGAATTCGACCGAGCCCCCGTAGAGTCGCGCGATGTCGTGGACGATGCCAAGCCCCAGTCCGTGACCGGGGGCGGCCTCATCGAGTCGCAGACCCCGCTCGGGTAGGTCGTGGAGGTGGGAGGGGTCCACGCCGGGTCCGTCGTCCTCGACGCTCAGCTCCAGCGGCGGGCCGTAGGAGAGGTCGACCCGGATCTCCTCACGCGCCCATTTGGTGGCGTTCTCGATCAGGTTGCCGAGCAGCTCCAGCAGGTCCTCGCGCTCGAACGGCAGATGCTCAGGCGCCTCCACCCGTTGCCGCATGCGCAGACCCCGTTCGGGGTAAAGCTTGGTCATGGCCTCGAGCAGGTCGGCCACATCCGCCTGGGGACGAAACCACTGGCCCGGGGTGCCACGTCCCGCCACCCGTGCCCGGGTGAGCTCCCGCTCGATGAGTGTGCTCATGCGCGTGAGCTGCGCCCGCCGATCCTCATCGTCGGTCTCCCGCAGCAGCCAATGCAGTGGGCCTTTGAGGGCATGGGCCAGGTTTCCCAGGCTGTTACGGGAGCGCTGCAGGTGCTCGCGCCAGGCGTCGAGCAGGTGATTGATCGCCGCCACCAGCGGCTGGACCTCTTGGGGCACCTGCTCCGGGAGGTGCCCCTCCGCACCGAGTGCGATGCGTTGGATCTGGCTCCGTACCGGGTCAAGGCGACGGAAGGCCCGCCGCAGCAGCCGTCGCTGCACCGCAAGCAGTAAGGCCACCACGGCCAGGGAGAGGGCAAAGCCGATCAGGTGGAATCGGGTGAGGGCCGCGTTGAGCGGTGTCATGTCCTCGGCGATTGCCACGGTGAAGTCCCCCTGCTCATGGCTGAACCCTTCGCACCAGAGGAGAAGCGGCTGTTGTCTCGGGCCCTGGCCCGAGGTGCTTTGGTGGTCGCCGGGGGCCAGCGCGGGCACCTCAAGCGAGCTGTCCCATAGGGAGCGCGACCGCTGCACCCCCCCATCCGCGCGCTGCACCTGAAAGTAATGGCCCGAGAAGGGCTGATGGTAGATCGGCGGGAGGGTGGCGCGCTCGGCATCACCTGCCGGGGAGGCCACTGCCGCGGCCACGGCGCGGGCATCGTGGGCGAGGCGGGCGGCAACGAACTGTTCGGCGATCTGCCTCAGCGCCCACTCACCGCCGAGGAGCCAGGCGGCCAGGACGGCGATCAGCAGCGTGCTCAGGCTCAGCCTGAGCTGGTTCTCCAGGGACCTCATTGCGAGGGATCGCGCAGGAGGTAGCCCAGCCCACGGCGGGTCTCGATCCACCCGGCCCCGAGCTTGTCGCGCAGGCGGCGAACATAGACCTCGATGACGTTGCTGTCGCGCTCCGCGTCCCAGTCGTAGAGGCGGTCGGCGAGCTGGGACTTGGACAGGACCCGTCCGGGATTGAGGAGGAAATAGCGCAGCAGGCGCAACTCGGTGGCGGTCAGTTGCACCCGTTGGCCGTCCGGCAGTACCGCCTGAGCGGAAGCGACGTCGAGGGTCAGCCCAAAGGCGCCGATCTCGGGCCCCGCTTGGCCATGGCTGCGCCGGAGCAGGGCCTCGAGGCGGGCGAGGAGCTCCTCGACGCTGAACGGCTTGGCCAGGTAGTCGTCTGCGCCGGCCTTCAGTCCGGCCACCTTCTCCGCCCAGGTGTGACGGGCGGAGAGGATTAGCACCGGCACCCGATTGCCGCGCCTGCGCCAGTGCTGGAGGACCTCCAGCCCACTGCGACCGGGAAGACCCAGGTCGAGGATCACCCCATCGAGCTCCGTGCCCTCCCCCCAGGCCAGGGCGCGGTTGCCGTCCGCCACCCAGTCCACGGCGTAGCCCGCCTTGTGGAGATCTTGGCGCAGGCCCTCGGCAAGCCACACATCGTCCTCGGCCAGCAGGATGCGCATCGATCAGCGCGCCTCGTCCTGGACCGGCTCGCCGGTGCCGGCATCGATCTCGGTCTTGCGAATGCGCCCCCGCGCGTCCAGGTACTTGATCTCATAGACGAGGAGCCCGTGCTCGTCCTCGAGCTCGATCTCGATGACCTGGAACCGCCGATCGGGATCGAAGCGGTCGAGGATCTGTTCCAGCGGCAGCACGCGGCCCTCCTGGCGCCAGCGCAGGACCCGGTCGTGGTCGTCGTCGGCCAGGATCCCAGCCGCGGGAAGGGCGAGCAAGAGGACCGCGATGAGGGCTTTGATCATGGCTTAATCGTGCCAGGACCCCACGCCGGGGATCCGCACCCCGTGCTCGTCGAAGTTGCCCTGCGCCGCGGCCTGGTGGCAGGCCTCGCAGCGGCTGTAGCTGCCGACCTCAGGATTGGTGAGCACCAGCTTCGGGGGGATTTCCTGGTGTTGGCGCCGGAAATAGGCGGTGTCGGTGATGCGCAAAGGGGGTTCCTGTCCGTCCAGGGAACGGGCGATGCGGCGGCTGCGGCCCCAGCCGTTGGCGTCGGCGGCGTTGGCCTCCAGGAACCGGCCGACCTGCGCCGCGGTTGCGGGGTCCAGCGAGGCATCGTCGCCGAAATGCCCCTCCAATCCGATCATGATCCTCTGCCAGGAGGCGGCCGGCAACAACCCCGGCGGATAGGCCAAATGGCAGCTCCCGCACTCGGCCCGATAGAGCGGATCCTGCGCCAGCATGCGCGAATCGGCAAACCAGCCGCGGTGCTCTGCGTGCTCGTGGCCCTTGCGCTCGCGGTGGTCGCCGCCGATCACCCATCCACCGATACCCATCAGTGCGAGGGCGCCCAAGGTGGCAAAAACGAGGGTTCTGTTCATTGCGATCTCTCCTAAAGCCGGCTCAGGTAGGCGAGGAAATCGCCCTTCTCTTGGGCGGTGCACTCGCGGCCCCAGGTCCAGGTGCAGTTACGTTTGAACCATTTCTCCACCTTTTCCGGGTCGCTGAACCGATCGGACTGTGCCGAGGACGCCAACGGCTCGATGGCCTTTCCGGTGGTGGCATGGCGCCCGGGTTGACGCGGATCGGTGCCGTGGCAGCTCGCGCAACTGCGGGGAGCGCCCTCGGGGCTGGGAACTCTCCGGGTCCAGAGCTCCGCGCCCCGGTTGGTCGAGGGCTCCCCGGCACCGCTGGCCCTGTAGGCGGCCAGGCGTTCGTTGAGTGCGGCCGGTGTGGCGGCCAGCACACCGGCGGCGACGGCCAAGAGACCCACACCGAGACTAAACCTGCTCATGCTGTGGGCTCCGCTTGGTGCCGGTGATCATGGCGCGCACCAGGTTCTCGCCATGGAGCAGACTCGAGACCAAAACCCCAGCGATGTGCACCAGGATCAGGGCGACGGTGAGGTTGGCGCAGACCTCGTGCAGCCCCTCAAGCCACTCCCCGCCGAGGACCGGAGTGGCCGCCAGAAACGCCATCGGCCCGGCCAGCTCCTTGCCGCCATAGACAGCGAGCCCACTCAGGGTGGTCAGCGTCAGCATCACCAGCAGCGCTACCACCATCGCCCCGCCGGCCGGGTTGTGCCCCAGATAGTGCTGGGGCCGTCCCCCAAAGAGGGAACGCAGGTACTCCCCTAGGGTGCGCGGGGAGCGCACGAAGTCGCTGAAGCGGGCGTGGCGGGTCCCGATGATCCCCCAGAGGACGCGGAACCCAACCAGTCCCCCGATCAAGTAGCCCGTGACAACGTGCAGGTCGAGGATCTCCTCCCCGCTGAGGTAGGCGATGACGAAGGCGGCCACCAGGGTCCAGTGAAACAGCCGGACGGCCGGGTCCCAGACGCGAACATCTTGGTGAATTGACATGGTCGGAAGCTCCTGAGTAGTGGGTACACCCAAAGACTAAGGGATCAAGCTGAAAACCCGCTGAAAGCCCGCTGGGGTTGTAGGAACGACCCAAACCGGCGGTTTACCGCGCGGTGGTGGGTTGGGGGCGCGAGGGGAGGTCAGGTCAGGGGCGTTGACGTAGGCAGTCCACCTGGATGTCAGAAGGCCGCTTGTCCGGCAACGCAATCCACCCACGAGCGACTCAAGGGTCGCAGTCCAGATTGGCGCCTGCGCTGGTCCACGTCGAAGCAGAGGGAAGCCCGCCGAAGCGCGGCTTCTGGTTTCGAAGTGATCCAAGATCGCCCGCCGCTGCGGTTGTTTGTCGCTGGCTGCAACCTGTTGCTGTGAGTCCCCCTGGAGCGCTACTGCAGCCGGGGGGATGCGCAAACGCGCGACCCGCGCGGCGTTCTATCAAGCAACCGGGAGTGGAGATCGGTCAGGCGAGCACAAGTTCATCGGGGGCTGCGGCGCAGCCAACCCCTGC
>JAEHCY010000257.1 GCA_016880695.1 Chromatiaceae bacterium
ATCACCGCCTCCAGCACCCGGCAGAGGAAATCGAGCTCGGAGCGGCCGGCATCCTCGGGGGAAAACTCCACATCGTCGGTGAACTGGCGCGCCCGCTTCACCGCGCGCACCGCCTGCTCCACCACCTGGTCCGGCGTCATGCGCAGTTTGTGCTGCATGTGGATGGGAGAGGTGGCGATGAAGGTGTGGATGCGCCCGGCGTTGGCCTTCTTCAGCGCCTCCCCCGCGGTGTCGATGTCCTTATCCAGGGCACGGGCCAGGCCACACACCCGGCTGTCCTTGATCACCTGGGCCACCGCGCGGACCCCCTCGAAGTCCCCGGGGCTGGCGATGGGAAAACCGGCCTCGATCACATCCACCCGCAGCTTCTCCAGGGCCTTGGCGATGCGGACCTTCTCGTCGCGGGTCATGGAAGCGCCGGGGCTCTGCTCGCCGTCGCGCAGGGTGGTATCGAAAATGATCAGGTGCTCTCGGTCACTCATGGGTCTGCTCCGTCACAGGGTGGTCCGACATCGCTCCGGCCCCAATGGTTCATGCAACCCTCGGGGTGGCGGGGTCGTGCAGGGCACCAGGGGACGACTGGGGAGGGGCGGCGGATCTGCGGATGGCTGGCTGCAAGGCTCGATCTTCCCGCGGGACTATAAAGGAACGCCCCACCTTTTCCAAATCCACGCCGGCCGGTCCCGCCTGCCCGCGGCGCCGATGGGCGGGGTTGCCGGCAGCAGTCCTGCCTTGCTGCGCCCTCTTCAAATCCGCTCAGGACAAGCCTTCGACCCCCGCCTCGGCCGCGCTCAACGCAACACTCAGGGACCGGTGGGAAACGCACTGCATCGCGGGTGCGCCCGCTGCGGGTGGTCAAGGCGAGCGGAGGCGCGAGGAACCGGTGCGGCAGCGCCCTGGGCGCCGGAGAGTGCTTCGCGGTTGCGATGCCGCTACCGATCAACCTGTTCGGCTTGCTAGGATCAGCACCCGCGCACCCCCGAGCAGCGGGATGCCCGCGCCGACCCCCACAGCAACCAAAGGCCCGCCCACCTTGCCGTCCACCCATCCCCTGGAGGTCCTCAACGCCCTGGTCGGCTCGGATGCCTGGCCGATCCTGCGTCTGGGGCTACAGGTCGGCTTCTTTCTGGTGGTGGCGCTGCTCCTCAAGCGCATGCTCGACCTCCGCCCACTCACCCGCCTGCCCCAGCCGAGCCGGCCTGACCGGGTATATCGGGGCCTGGTGGTGTTTCTGGCGGTGCTGTTCGCGGCACTCCTGCTCCACCAGGCGAGCTGGCAACTCACCGGGGTGCTCCGCCCGGAGTTCGTCAACTTCATGCAACTGCACGACCGCCGCCAGTTCAATCCCGCCCATCGCCTCCAGCGCGGACGAATCCTCGATCACCGCGGTACGGTACTGGCGGAGAGTCAGGAGGCCCTGGGACGAGCGTACCGCCGCTACCCCTACGGCCGGGCATTCGCCCACGTCGTCGGCTACCAGGACCCGAAGTTCGGCACCACCGGGGTGGAGGGCGCGGCCAGTGTTCACCTCAATGGCGGGGCGCCCGCCAGCCTGCGGGGCTGGGGGGAGCTCGGGCGGCAGATCCTGACCCAGGACCCGCGCCCCCGGGGCCAGGACCTGGTGCTCACCCTTGATGCCGAGCTGCAGCAGGGGGCGTTCGAGCTCATGGGGGAACGCCGTGGCGCGGTGGTGCTGTTGCATCCCCAGACCGGCGCCCTGCGCGTGCTGCTGAGCACCCCCGCGTTCGACCCCAACCGCATCGGGCCCGAGCTGTTCCGCGGCGCCGACCCGAGCACGCCCCTGCTCAACAGGGCAACCCAGGGGCTCTATCCCCCCGGGTCCACCTTCAAGGTGGTCCTTGCCGCCCAGGCCCTCGACGCCGGATTCAGCGGCACGCTTCACTGTCCGGCGGAGGGCTTCACTACCTCGTCCCGCTACAAGAAGATCCGCGACCATGAGTATTACACCGCCCGCGAGGGGGGTGGGACCTGGAAGGGCTTCGGGGACCTGGACCTCGGTACCGCGTTTGCCAAGTCCTCCAACGTCTTCTTCGCCCAGCTCGGGGTCCGCTACCCCCACGACACCTTCTACCGCAACGCCGAGCGCTTCTACTTCAACCGCCGGCTAACCCTCTACGAGAGCCCCTACGGCCGCTGGAGCGTGCCCACCGGCAGCCTCACCGCCCTCGATGACTCGGATCAATACGGCCTGGCACAGATGTCGATCGGTCAGGGGGGGGTGCTGGCCACGCCCCTGCACCTGGGCCTGATCGCCGCCGCCGTGGCCAACCAGGGGGTCGCGATGCAGCCCCGCCTGGTGGAGGCCGACCCACCCACCAGCCTCGCCCGGTTCATGCCCGCGGCCACGGCGGCCCGGCTCACGGAAATGATGCGCCGGGTGGTCACCGAGGGCACCGGTCGAACCATCCACTCCAAGCAACTGGCCATCGCCGGCAAGACCGGCACCGCCGAGAACCCCCAGGGTGAGGCGCACAGTTGGTTCATCGGCTTCGCCCCCGCCGACAAACCCACCCTGGCGATGGCGGTGCTGGTGGAGGGCGGTGGCTGGGGCTCACGCGCCGCCGCCCCCATTGCCCGGGAGCTCGCGTTGCGTGCCCAGGCGCGGGGGATGCTGCAATGAGGCCGCCGCGCGCGCCGCATGCGCTCAACCTGCGCGACGCCTGGGATCGACGCTGGCCGGAGCGGCAACTGCTGGCACTCTGCGCGCTCGCCATCACCCTGGGCTTTCTGATGACGCTGGGGGGGAGCCCCAGCGGTGGACAGGCACCGAGCGCGGGGGAACTGCTGCCCGCGCTCCTCTACGCCCTGAGCCTGGCGGCCATTCACCTCACCCTGGTGGCCTGCCGCTTCCGCGGGGACCAGATGCTGGTCGGGGCCGCGGCCTTCCTGTTCGGATTCGGGCTCCTCGCCCAGCACCGCCTGGGGGCGACCGATATGGGGGGCGGGCTGGGCGGCTACGTCTTTCCGCTCGGGATCGCGGTGCTGCTGATCACCCTCGTCGGCTTCATGCGCGGGCGCTATCAGCGGCTCGCCGCTGGGCCCTGGCTGTGGGCCGGGCTATCGCTCGGGCTGCTGGCGGTGCTCCTGATCCTGGGCCAGCGCTTCCGGGGGGGCGTCTATGCCCCTGGCCTCATCACCCCCACGGAGCTCCTCAAGCTGACCCTGGTGGTGTTCCTCGCCGGCTATATCCACCGCCACCAGCAGGCGCTCGGCACCTGGACCGGTCCCGTGCCGCTCCCACCGTTGGGGCCACTGTGGCCCCTGGCCGCCTTCTGGCTGGTGCTGGGGGGGCTCCTCCTGCTGCAGCGCGATATCGGGATGTTCCTGATCCTGAGCCTGACCCTGCTGGTTCTGCTCGCCGCGGGCACCGGCCGGATCGGCTATCTGGTCTACGGTGTAGTCGCCGCCGGCGGGCTCGGCTACCTGGTCCTGTACCTCTTCGCCCACGGGCAGCGCCGCCTCCAGGCCTGGGGGGACCCCTTCGCCGACCCCACCGGGGCGAGCTGGCAGATCCTACAGGGACTCTCGGGGATGTACTCCGGCGGACTCTGGGGGCAGGGCTTCGGCCAGGGGAACCCCGAGTACACCCCCATCGCCGAATCGGACTTCATCTATGCGGTGATTGGCGAGGAGTTGGGCTTCCTCGGCTGCGCCCTGGTGGTGATCCTGTTCCTGATCCTGTTCGCTCGGGGCCTGTCCATCGCCTGGCGCTCCCGCTCTTCGTTCGGGTTCCTGCTCGGGGTGGGGCTCACCAGCGTGATCGCCACCCAGACCTTTCTCAACCTCGGCGGGGTCACCGCCTTCATCCCCCTCACCGGGCTCACCCTGCCCTTCATCAGCCACGGCGGCAGCAGCCTGCTGACCGCCTTCGCCATGCTCGGGCTGATCCTGGCCATCTCCGAGGATCACCCCGCGGCGGACCAGCCGGGCCCCACACCCCCGGCAATGCCTCGACCGCGCAAGGGACCGGCGCGGAGCGCACCCCCCAAGGGCAGCGCCCCCCGCCCCACCCGAAGGCGCCCACGCCCCGCCGGGCAGGTTCCCGCCGGGGGGCCGCCGCCACCCGCGGCGCGCTGAGATCATCCAGGGGCTGGCGCCCTTGAGCCCCGGTAATCGAGGGCTAATCGGTTACGAACGGCCGGACCCGGTCCGCCCCAGAGCTGGACCGCCGCATCGAGATCTACCGGCGCTACTTCGAGGGTTAGGGTGCGATCCTGGTGCAGATCAACCTGGAGGACACCCGCAACGGGGTGGCCGAATACCTCATCGACCAGCATGGGGACGAGGTGGTGATCGAGCTCAAGTGGGGCCAGGGGGCCAAGGACATCGGCGGGGAGATCCAGGTCAGTGACATCGACTACGCCTGTTTCCTCCAGGACCGCGGCTACCTGGTGGACCCCGACCCCAGCGACCCCGGCGTGCGCCTGGCCCACGCCCAGGGGGCCATCACTAGCTTTGCCCGCCACAGCCGCCTGGGAGTCACTCACCTCGGCACGGCCCATGAGGTGCGCGAGGCCTTCCTTGGGGAGGTGGCGCGGCTGCGGCGGCTCGGCTTCCGGCGGATCTCGCTCAAGACCGGCGCCTACGGCCTGGAGGGCCTGGCGATGGCGCTGCGCTTCGCCGCGGAGGCGAAGCTGGATCTCCTCACCATCGACGGCGCCGGGGGCGGCACCGGTACCGGCATGAGCCCCTGGAACAGGATGGAGCAGTGGGGCCTGCCCTCCCTGCCCCTGCACGCCAAGACCTACGACTTCTGCCAGATCCTCGCCGCGCGCGGCGTCACCCCGCCCGACATTGCCCTCGCCGGCGGCCTGGCCCGTGAGGACCACCTGTTCAAGGCCCTGGCCCTGTGCGCACCCTATGCACGGGTGGTGTGCATGGGCCGGGCGCCGATGATACCGGCCTTCCTCGGCAGCAACATCGAGGGCGTGCTCAAGCCGGAGCGCCAGGCGGCAGTCTCCGGCCACTGGACCCACCTGCCCCACGCCCTCAAGCCCATCGGCGCCACGCCGGAGACCCTCTTCGCCGGCTGGGAGGCGGTACGGGCCAAGGTGGGCGAGGCGGAGATGGACCGCATCCCCTTCGGCGCGGTGGCCCTGTGGGGCTATGCGGACAAGCTCGCCTGCGGACTGCAGCAGCTCATGGCCGGGGCACGCAAGTTCTCCCTGGATCGTCTGAGCCGCGACGACCTGATGGCGGCCAATCGCGAGACCGCCGAGGTCACCGGCATCCCCTACCTCACCGAGGCCCAAGAGGATCGGGCGCTGGCGATCCTCGCTGGCTGAGCCGGGACGGCGTAAGCGCGAGACTGGTCCGAGGTGTTGCGGGTCGGCGGTGCCA
>JAEHCY010000258.1 GCA_016880695.1 Chromatiaceae bacterium
GCCAAACTGGGTGAAAAGGCGGATGAGGTCGTCCGATGCCATGGCGAAGCGGGGGGGGAGTGAGGTTGGATGTGGAAACCGCCGACCCTGGGGTAGCGGGCCAGGTCTATTGATGTCCCCGTCTGGCGACGGGGAACCTTCATTTTCTAACCTCTACCGGAAAAAATATACACGGCGAGCGTCTGATTCGATATCTTTCTACCTTTCTCTAGCGATTGCCGAGCACACCCGGTTTTACCGCGAGCCCGCGTTGGCCCGCGCCGGGACGGCGGGACGACGCGGGAACCCCATCAACCGAGACTTGGATGCGACATGATCGAAAAGCCATCAAAGCAGTTAAAGCTCCACTCCAAACAGACCGTAAGCGATGCGATCGAGGATCTGTTTCGGCATAACCTCGACTACCTGGTGTTCTGGGAGCCGAAGGCGCGTGGCTGGGAGGAGAACGAAGGGGTTCATCAGATGCGGGTCACGCTGCGGCGCATGCGTTCCGCACTCAACACCTTCTCCAAGGCGGTTCCACGCAGCGTTTCGGCGTACTGGTCCGACGAGATGCGCGACCTTGCCGGTGAGTTGGGCCGGGCCCGCGATCTCGATGTGTTCATCGACGAGACCCTGGGGTCGGTGCGGGGGAAGTTGCCCCTACCCGGTGGAGATCGTCTCCTGGCCCTAGCGGAAAAGGAACGCGCACTGGCCTACGATGCGGTCCGTGGGATGCTCGATGGCAACCGCTACGCCCGTTTCAAGGAGGGCTTCGGTGACTGGATTGCCAGCCGTGCCTGGGAGAAAGCGGATCTCGGGAAGAAGGAGCGCCTACTGCTCGAGGGCGATCTGGTGGCGTTCGCGCGCAATGTCCTCGACCGCCAGGAGCGTCGGGTTCTTGAGGTCGGCAACCACGTTAACAAGGAGTCCGCCACGGAGATGCATCGGGTGCGCATCGAATTCAAGAAGCTGCGCTATGCCGCAGAGTTCGTCTCCTCGGTTTTCATGGGGATGGACACGTTCATCGGGCAGACAAAGGGCGTGCAGGACCTGCTCGGCATCATGAACGACGTGGCGGTGATGAGCCACCTGCTGCAGGACCTCCTCAAGGCGGAAGGGGACCCGGAGGTCCTGGGGTATGCCGGCGGGGTCGTCGGCTGGAGGACCTGCCACTACCACCACCTGCTGGAGAATTTCGAGGCCCTCTGGGAGCAATTCACCGAGGCCCGGCACCCCTGGTGGAAGAAGTCCGCCGTTGTCCCGTACGGACAGCAGCCAACTGTTACCCAGTGACTTCCCGCCAGCGGGGCGAGATGCCTCGCCAGTGATCAAACGGGCCTGAGGGATAGCTGATCGGTCGCCGTGACTGGCGCAAGCACCGCGGCGCACCCAGGCCCCTGCGGGTCTAGCGGCCGAGGATCTCCGCACGCTGAGCGAGGGTGAGCGCCGCATCCTTGATTTGGCGTGCCAGCCGGTACGAATCCCCATCCAGCGCCTGGTGTGAGAGCTCGGTGCTGCGCTCCGCGATCTCCCGGGCGAGGTCCTGGACCTCCTCGGAGAACTGCGCGCGCAGGGCCGGCTTGCCATCGACCTCCCCGCCGGTCCCCTGGTCCTGGGTGCGCATCTTCATTTCGGCGAGGGAGGTCTTCCACCAGCCGAGTAGTCGCTTCTTGTGATCGGCCATCTGGTTCAGCGACTCGGCCATGGCGTTGATCTCGTCGCGGCCACCGGGAACGGTGGGAATGCGCTCAACCGGATCCTCCAGCGCCAGGAGCTCGAGAAAGCCGGCCATTCGCAGCAGGGGACGGGTGATCAAGTGGGTGATCAGCACCGTAAGCAGGATTCCGAGCAACGTTGCCAGTGCGGCGATTCCGAGCATGAGCCGGGCATCGTGGGCGGCCCGGGCGTCGACCTCGGCGGCCGCCTCGGCTGCGGCGGCGCCTGCTTTGGTCACGGTGGCATCCACTAGGGCGAGCATCTCGAGCGCGGAGCGGTTGAGGTTGGCGGTGAGCTGATCGATGCGCGCGTCTTGCTGTACCAGCGCCATGAAGTCCTGCTGGTAGCTCGCCAGCATGGCCAGGAGTGCGGATTTCTCTGCGGCGGCAATGGCCGATCCCTCGACCTGGGTGCGTAGCCCAGCCAGCAGGTCCCCGACCATGTCGATGTACTTGGGATCGAGTCGCAGCAGGTAGTCCTTTTCGCGCCGCCGCAGCTATAGCACGCTCACCTCCATTCCCGGCACGTAGTGGCTGTTGATGAGGGCTTCGATACGGTCTGCCGTATCAGGTTGGGGTTCGGTATCTCCGCCGATGTTCCCATCCCTGATCGCCTTGTCGGCGAACAACGAGAACTCCCCGTGGTAGAGGGCCACCTGCTCAAGGAGTGCCGCCTTCACCGACGGCTCAAGCGCGAAAGCTTCAATCTTTGCACGGAATCCGTCGAGCAGGCGCAGGACCTGGTCGCGGTACTCGGGCTGCCGCCGCAGACCAAAGTCCTTCTCACTGGCGCGGATCCGCAACAGGTCGATATACAGGTTCTGGACCGCGTAGGCCGCAGCCATCTCCTGGAGCCGATGGGCGGTGTCGCGAAAGGCCCCCTGCAGACCGGTGTTGTGATCCAGGCCCGCCTTGCGCCAGGCCTCGGCAATGGCCTCGAGGTCGTCGCGATAGGCCTCTGTCAGCGCGGTGATCTGTGCCGCAGACCTTGCCCCCTCGGCGTCGATTCCCCCGAGGCGCTCCGCGTGCTGGAGAAGGACCCTGAGCTGTTGCCGGGCCTCGGCCATCGAGGCCTCATTGCGCCCGACCAAGAAGCGGTTCTCTGCTTCGTGCGCGCGATACAGGCTCGCCGCGATTTCCCGGGCGCGATCATTGCGGTTTTGGTGGAGCGCGTGCAGGTCCCGGTAGTCTTTGAGAACCCCGGAGAGGGTGTGCTGATAGCCCCCCGTCATGGCGAGGAAGAGCAGGCCCACCAGGCCTGAGCTGAGCCAGATCTTTTCGCCGATGCGAAGCTTTGCAAGCAGGGTGTACCCAGGCTCCATGTTGCTTTTCCCTCAAGACTGCTGGTGTTCGTGGGGAGGAGAAGCACCGCTGAACCGCGGAGATTGCGGCCGCGACGCACGCTGACAACGCCACTTCTTCATATGATCCAACACAACCTCGTGCCGCGCCATTGCAGAACCCAGGCAGAACCCAGGGGCAGGGCGCACCGGCATTCCCGCGGCCACCCGGGCCCGCGGCCCGCGGTGGATACGACCGGCTAGACATCCACAGCCGCAAGCCTACAGGACGGGTGGCTGCCCATGCCACAGCGGGCGCCACGACTGGAGTGCCCGCGGCGGACTGGCCGCAGACCAGCGGGGCTGCTACCCTGGCGCTGGCATAAACCTTGCCGTTGAGGACTTGCCAGTCATGCCGGTATTTCTAAAGAAGCTCGTCGCGGTTCTGCGCAATCTGATACTTGGTCGCAGGCTTGCGGGCTACAACCTCAAGGCCGGTGAGCGCTATCGGGAGCAAAACCGTGCCCGGACGGGGGTCACCATAACCAAGAGCGGGCTGCAGTACGAGGTGCTGCGCGAGGCTGAGGGCCCGCATCCCAATTTCTCCAGCCGGGTTCTGGTGCACTACGCGGGCACCCTGGTGGATGGAACCCCGTTCGATAGCTCCTACGCGCGCGGCAGGCCCTTGAGTATCGGCCTGCTGGAGGTGATCTCGGGTTGGCGGGAAGGCCTTCGCCTGATGCCGGTGGGGAGCCGCTACCGCTTCGTGATACCGCCCGACCTCGCCTACTATGACCGCCGGGCGAGCTGGATCATCGGCCCCTCCGCCACCCTGATTTTCGAGGTGGAGTTGCTCGGGATCGAGAAGCCCTGAATCAACGGGAAACGTCCAGATCGCCCCGAGGGTCGGCATCGGCGTGGCTTGTCGGCGCTGTTGCCACCGCCGGTGGCTTGTTCGGTATGATGCGCGCTGGTTGGATTGACGCCTCGAACTGCGGAGCACCGCATGCGACGGATCATTGCCGGGTGGTTGGGCTTGGGGATGCTGGTAACGGGCGCCGTGGCGTTGGCCGGGGCACCGGCGGACCCCCTGGCGCAGGTGCTGACGCTGCCAGCGGCGAGCCTTCTGGTGATGGAGAAGGGCCGGGCGCTGATCGCCCACCAGCCTGACCGGCCGATGATTCCCGCCTCGACCCTCAAGCTGCTGACGGCGCTGGCGGCGATCCAGCGCTGGGGGCTCGAGCGGCGGTTCCACACCGACTTCTTCCTCTCAAAGGAGGGTTGGCTCTGGGTCAAGGGGTACGGCGATCCCTACCTGATTTCCGAGGAGCTGGACCGCATCGTGGCCGCGCTCAAGGCCCAAGGGGTGCAGCGGCTCTCCGGTATCGGCACCGACGATTCTTACTTTGCCGCGGACGTCGAAGTAGCCGGGCGCTCCTCCAGCGACAATCCCTACGATGCCCCGGTGGCTGCCCTATCAGCGAACTTCAATACCATCAACCTGGTGGTGGGTGCACGCGGTATCGAAAGCGCGGAGCCGCAAACCCCCCTGACGCCGGTTGCCCGTTCCCTGGCGCAGGGCATGGGCAAGGGTAAGCAGCGCATCAACCTGGGGGATCGCGGATTGGCCGCGCGCTACTTCGCGGAGCTCCTCGGGGCAAAGCTCGCGGCGGCCGGTGTGGAGGTCTCCCCCAATTGGCGCGAAGGGACGTTGCCCGGTGGGATGAAGCGATTGTACCGGCACGAGAACGGCCACGATCTGCGGGCGGTGATTGCCTCCATGCTCGAGTTCTCCAGTAATTTCACCGCAAACCAACTCTTTCTGCTGCTCGGGGAACAGGGGGGCGAGCAGACGCCGCTCACCATGGCCGCATCCCGGCGTGCCATGGGGGCCTGGATCGA
>JAEHCY010000259.1 GCA_016880695.1 Chromatiaceae bacterium
GCACCCGCGAATCGCGGTGAACCGGCTCAGGCCGCCCCGCCCCGCTGCAGCCGCGAGGCGTCCAGCACCCCCATCGGTCCCACCCAGGCGGCCGGCAACGAGGGGAAGGCGCTGATCAGGGCCACGATCAGGCTCGCCACATAGGGGATGGCCTGAACCAGCAGCACCGCGGTCCACAACGCCACATCCGGGGTCCCGGCATCATTGCGGATCCACATCCCGAAGGCGCCGAGAAACAGCGCCACCATCAGCAGCAGCTCCTCGCGCACCGTTCCCAGGGCGCGCAGGATCGCCAGGTTCTGCGCCCGTTTGGGGGTGCGGAAAAACGGCAGCGAACGCGTCACCAACCCGGTAAGGATGGCGAGCGAGATGGTATGGGAAAGCGACAATCCCGCCAGGGCCGCCGCCAGGGTCTGCCGCAGCGTGGCATCCACGGTGGTGCGGTAGAGATAGAGGATCTTGGCAATCTTGAACCCGAACAGGATGAGCGGCAGGAGCGAGAAGATCAGCAGCGGGGGGTCCACCGTCTTGGGCGCGAGCACCATGCCCACCGTCCAGGCAATGGCCGCGAGGTTGAAGAACAGGTTGAAGCCATCCGCGAGCCAGGGCAACCAGCCGGCGAAGAAGTGGTAGCGCTGCCCCAGGCTGAGGTCGGTGCGGCCCAGACCCACCAGGGACTTCCAGTGCTGGCGCAGGATCTGCATGGCCCCATAGGCCCAGCGGAAGCGCTGCTTCTTGAAGTCGATAAAGGTATCGGGCATCAGGCCCTGGCCATAGCTCTTGGCGAAATAGACCGCCTCGTGGCCCGCCTGGAACACGCGCAGACCAAGCTCGGCGTCCTCGGTGATGCACCACTCCGCCCAGGCACCCACCTCTTCGAGCACCGAACGGCGCACCATGGTCATGGTGCCGTGCTGGATGATGGCGTTGCGGTCGTTGCGGGTGACCATCCCGATGTAGAAAAAGCCCCGATATTCGGAGTAGCACATGGCCTTGAAGGCGTTCTCGCCATCGTCGCGGTAATCCTGCGGCGCCTGGACGATGGCCGTCTCCTTGCGGCGGAACTGGGGCACCAGGTCGCGCAGCCACCGGGGGCGAACCAGGTAGTCGCTGTCGATGACGGCCACCACCTCGGCCGCCGGATCGGTGCGGGCCAGGGCGTAGTTGAGCGCCCCCGCCTTGAAACCGGCCAGGTTGTCCTCGTGGAAGAAGCGGAAACGGGCGCCGAGCTTCTCGCAGTGGGCCTTCACCGGCTGCCACACCGCCGGGTCCTTGGTGTTGTTGTCGATGACGATCACCTCGTAGTTCGGGTACTCAAGGCGGTCCAGGGCATCGAGGGTCTCGATCATCATCTCGGGGGGCTCGTTGTACGCCGGCACGTGCACCGAGACCATCGGCAGCTCGCTGTCGACCACGGGCACGGGATGGAACGGCCGCCGCCGCGCCGACACCCAGGTGGTCTCGGCCCACTCGTGGGCCTCGGCCAGCAGCACCACGATCACCCCGATCATGCCGATGAACAGCAGCGTCCCCACCACGATCATCCCGAGGCTGAGGTACTGGCGGGTGAAATCGTAGGCCACCCACACCGCCGCACCCGCCACCGCGTAGGCCACCAGCGCCAGGAAGCCCCGGCCGTGGCTGCTCAAGGCCCGGCTGTCGATGAACAGGATCCCCAGGGTGATCAGACCGATCAACACTGAGGCCGCGGCCAACGCCGGCCACTCGGGAATGTCGACGATCGGGGCGGTGAACTCGAACTTGGGCTTGCGCTCGGCGTTATACACCCCCCAATAGGCCCCCACCGCCCCTTCGATCTGCATCTTCCAGGGCTGGTCGAAGGCTTCCATCACGTAGTAGACGTACTTCTCCTGTTCCGCCAGCTCGAGGAAGCGGCGCAGAAAGGTGGCCTGGTTGGAGACCGAGGCCACCGCCCCCTCGCGGGTGCGCCCCTGGCTGGGCCAGCCCACCTCCGAGATGACGATCGGTTTGTCCGGGAAGGCCTCCTTGAGTCGCTTGACCTTGTCGATGACGTAGTCCACCCCGGACTCGACGGGAACCCCCTCCCAGTAGGGCAGCAGATGGACCGCGATAAAATCCACGTGCTCCGCCAGCTCCGGATGGCGCAGCCACACATGCCAGGGCTCCGCGGTGCTGACCCGCACGTCGAGGGCGGCGCGCACCCGGTCGAGGTACTCGATCTGTTTGGCGATGGAGATCTCGCCGCGTAGCTGCACCTCGTTGCCGACGAACACCCGCACCACGCTGCGGCGATTCTTCTCCGCGATCTCGATGAGATGCTTGATCTCCTCGTCGTTGCGCTCCAGGCGATGGTCAATCCAGGCCCCCAGCGCCACGTTGAGCCCGTGCTTGCGCGCCAGTCGCGGTACCGCGCCGAGGGTGCCCTCCACCGTGTAGGTGCGCACCGCGTGGGTCTTGTCATGGAGCAGGGCGAGGTCTTCATCGATCTGCGCCTCGCTCGGGAGCTCATCCTTCATCGCGTCCTGATTGGCGCGGTAGGGCGAATAGGAGAACCCCTGGATGCGCTTGGGCCAGGGCGGCTCGGTCTCCGGACGGTTGAGAAAGGCCCAGACCGTGACCGTAACCGAGGCGATGGAGATCGCAATGAGAAGGCTGGAACGCGTGATGTTCGGGCTCACCGGTAACTCACTTGCTCAGGGCGTGGGAGAGGGGTGTGTGGGACCCGTCCGGCGGCGGTCAGCCACCGATCCGAGCGCTCAACCCACAGCGCGGGGTCGCCTTGCGGCAACCCGGGAACGCCGTCATCGACGGGCCGCCGCACCCGGTTTTGATGGGGCGGCCGACAAACCAGTTAGGTTAATCGCGCGGGCGTACGCAATCAACTTCTGCTAACGCCCGAGCGCCCTCTCGCCTCCCCCGCCCTGCCATTTCCTTTGCCGCCAGTGCAGGCTGACTGTGGTGCGCCCCGGGGTTCGGTTACACTATCGCCCGCATTCCGCCCGGACGCCATGGGCGGTTTGCGCGCCTATCGGCCCTGCCTCCGACCCATTTCCGCGAGGGGCGCGGAAGGACGTCAGGGCCCAGCGCGTCAGACGGGTCCGCCGGGGAAGGAGATCCCGCCGCGGGGCAGTGCGCCCAGCGATCGGCGCGGGCAGAGTCTTCCGCCCCCCGGCCCCGTTCTCCCATTGCCATAACACTCACCATTCGGGGCCACCCAATGTCAAAGAAAGCCATTCTGACCTTCGATGAAAAACAGTACGAGATGCGCATTGTGGAAGGGAGCGAGGGCGAGCGCGCCATCGACATCACTGAGCTGCGCGCCAAGACCGGCTTGATCACCCTCGACCAGGGGTACGGAAACACGGGAAGCTGCGAGAGCGCCATCACCTTCATCGACGGTGAGGAGGGCATCCTGCGTTACCGCGGCATCCCCATCGAGGATTTCGAGACGACGCCCAACTTTGTCGAGGTGGCCTGGCTGCTAATCTTCGGACGGCTACCCACCCAAAAGGAGTACGAGACCTTCGCCGACGAGCTCTCGGAGCATGCCTACCTCGACGAGAACATGCGCCTGCACTTCGAGAGCTTTCCGCGCACCGCCCCCCCCATGGCCATACTCTCGGCCATGATCAACGCCCTGTCCTGCTTCCACCCCGAGCTCCACGAGCTGGAGACTGCGGCGAGCGTGGAGGTTGCCGCCGCCCGGCTCATCAGCAAGATCCGCACCCTCGCCGCCTACGCCTATCGCCACTCCCAGGGGCAGCCGGTCATCTACCCGGACCCGGCCCTGCGCTATGTGCCGAACTTCCTGCACATGATGTTCTCCCAGCCCTACAAGCGCTACGCCTGCAGCGAGACGGTGCGCAATGCCCTCAACCTGATCCTCATCCTGCACGCCGATCACGAGCAGAACTGCTCCACCTCCACGGTGCGCATGGTAGGCTCCAGCCAGGCCAACCTGTTCGCCTCCTGCGCGGCGGGGGTGTGCGCCCTCTGGGGTCCCCTGCACGGGGGCGCCAACGTGGAGGTGCTGCGTATGCTCGCGCAGATCCACGGAGGCCAGATCACCCCCAAGGAGTACGTCGAGCTGGCCAAGAAAAAGGACAAGGGGGCACGCCTGATGGGATTTGGCCACCGGGTGTACAAGAACTTCGACCCCCGGGCCAAGATGCTCGGCCGCATCGCCGGGGAGCTCCTGCCCCAGCTCGGGCGCCACGACCCCCTGCTCGAGATCGCCCGGGGGCTGGAGGAGATCGCCCTCGAGGATCCCTATTTCATCGAGCGCAAGCTCTACCCCAACGTAGACTTCTACAGCGGCATCATCCTGCGCGCCATTGGCATCCCCATCGACATGTTCACCGTCATGTTCGCCATCGGGCGCCTGCCCGGCTGGATCGCCCAATGGTGGGAGCAGCGCCAGACCCAGGTCAACAAGATCGCCCGTCCGCGCCAGATCTACACCGGCAACACCAAGAGCCACTACATCCCGATCACGGAGCGGCGCTGATCCGGCGCGCCGGGGCGCGAAGCCCTCGGGCTCCGCGCCCCGGCCGCCCGAGAGGCATCTCAGGCCCAGACAACTTCGGCGGCCGCCGGTTGCCGGTTGTATACCCCTAGGGTACAGCCGACCCGCGGCCTGCTCGGGGCGAACGCCACATAACCGAGCCGCTACCACTCCTGTTCGTCCCGAGCAGGCGCCGAGCACCGTATCGAGGGATGGCCCCCAGTAGCCTTGCCCCGCAAGAGGTATCAAGGCCTGTCCCGGGCCTGGTCGAAGAAGACGCAAAGACTCCAAGGGTTTCCAGGTTGAACGGACGGGGAAGCGGAGGGCCAGCCTCGCGCGCGCAAGGGGATTAGAGAGGGGGTCCCACGCCTGGCCGCTTCCAAGCCCAGAGGATTGCGCGGATGTCGAAATCCCCGCCTCCGGTGGTCGGCA
>JAEHCY010000260.1 GCA_016880695.1 Chromatiaceae bacterium
CGGTGATGGCCTTGATGATGGCCCGCATGGAGGTGTCGAGCCCGCCCGGGGTATCCATGCGGAGGATCACCACCTCCGCGGAACGCTCCCGCGCCTCCTCCAGCGAGCGCTCGATGTAGTCGGCCGTGGCGGGGCCAATCGCGCCATCGATCTCGAGCACCAACCCCCGGCGACCCTCATCGCCGCCACCCGCGGGTACCATCAAGGCCCCGCCGATCAGGCAGACCAAACCCAGCACCCAAGTCTTGTAGCGGCAGGACATCTGTCGAGACCCCGACAACCCTGACATAAGCTTAGGACCTCCTGGCAAAATTGCTGGGTCTGCCCGCTCCGGGGTCAGCCCCAGCCCAGGCGGCGCACCGCCCACTTCTCAAGCTCGACCAGGAACAGCACGGCAAGGCCGAACAACAGGATGCGGCCCCAGGCCGGCGCATCGAGTGGGGCGCTGTGAAACCCTACCTGCATGATCGGGAGGTAGGTAAAGAGCGCCTGTAGCCCAATCAGCAGGGCAACCACCAGCAGCGCGTAGCGATTGCCCATCAGGCCGTCCCAGGTGAGCACCGAGGCGGTGAGGCGACGGCAATTGAACAGGTAGAACAGCTCCGCCATCAGCACCAGGTTGACCGTGGCCGTGCGCGCCGCCTCCAGGCTCGCCCCCCGCTCAAGCTCCCACAGAAACAGCCCCAGGCTCCCCCCAACCAGCAGGAGCGAGACGAGCACGACACGCCAGGCCATGAAGGGTGTCAGCAACGCCTCGCCCGGGTCCCGTGGCGGACGGCGCATCACATCGGCCTCCGCGGGCTCAAAGCCCAGGGCCAGGGCCAGGGTCACGGCGGTGACCATGTTCACCCAGAGAATCTGCACCGGGGTGATCGGCAGTTGCACCCCGAGCAGAATGGCCGCAACCAGCACCGCGGCCTGGCCGCCGTTGGTGGGGAGGATGAAGACGATGGCCTTGCGGATGTTGTCGTAGATGGTGCGGCCTTCCTCCACGGCGGCGGCGATGGAGGCGAAGTTGTCGTCGGCCAGCACGATCTCGGCCGCCTCCTTGGCTGCCTCGGTCCCCTTCATGCCCATGGCCACGCCGACGTCCGCGCGCTTGAGCGCGGGGGCATCGTTGACCCCGTCGCCGGTCATGGCCACCACCTCGCCGTTGGCCTGCAAGGCCTCGACCAGGCGCAGCTTATGCTCGGGACTGGCGCGGGCAAAGATGGCGGTCTCCGCCACCAGGCGGCGCAGGGCGGCATCGTCCAGATCCTCGAGCTCGGCGCCGGTCACCACCCGCATCGCCTGATCCAGGCCCAGCTCGGCACCGATGGCGCCGGCCGTGGCGGCGTGGTCCCCGGTGATCATCTTGACCCGCACACCGGCCACCCCACAGGCCGCCACCGCGCGGATTGCCTCCTCACGCGGGGGATCGGCGATGCCAAGCACCGCGAGCAGGGTAAAGCCGCCGGCCTCCACGTCGGCGAAGGTCAGGTCGCGGCGGCTGTCAACACCCTGCCTCATCGCCAGCGCCAGCAGCCGCATGCCGCGCCCAGCGGCGGCATCCATGGCCCTGTGCCAGCGCCGGCCCTCGAGTGGTCGATCCTCGCCCTGCTGGCGCTGCCACCGGCACAGCTCCAGCACCCGTTCCGGCGCGCCCTTGAGCAGCACGAAGGCGTGCCCGGAGTGGTCGTGATGCAGGGTGGCCATGAAGCGGTGCGCCGACTCGAAGGGGATGACGTCGGTGCGCGGCAGGTCCTCGCGCTCGAAGGCCGGATCCAGGCCGGCCTTGAGGGCGAGGGTGACCAGCGCCCCTTCGGTGGGATCGCCGGCCACCGTCCATTGCCCCCCCGCCCGCACCAGATCGGCATCGTTGCAGAGCAGGCCGATCCGGGCGATAGCGCCGAGCTCCGGGTAGTCGTCCACCTCCACCTCGCGCCCCTCCAGACCAAAGCCGCCCTGGGGCGAGTAGCCCGCACCCGAGACCTGGAACCGGCTGCCGGCGGTGATCACCTCCTGGGCGGTCATCTCGTTCTTGGTCAGGGTGCCGGTCTTGTCCGAGCAGATCACCGTCACCGAGCCCAGCGCCTCCACCGCCGGCAGACGGCGCACGATGGCATTGCGCCGTGCCATGGCCTGCACGCCGATGGCCAGGGTAATGGTCAGGATCGCCGGCAACCCCTCGGGGATCGCCGCCACCGCCAACCCCACCGCCGCCAGGAACATCTCCTCCCCCGAGTACCCGCGCACGAGCACGCCAAAGGCGAAGGCAAACGCGGAGATCGCCAGGATCACCCAGGTCAGCCACTGCGCAAACCCCGCCATCTGCCGCAACAGGGGCGTGGTCAGCGCCTGCACCTCGGAGAGCAAGCGGCTGATGCGACCGATCTCGGTGGCCGCACCCGTGGCCACCACCAGCCCAACCCCCTGGCCGTAGGTCACCAGCGTCCCCGACCAGGCCATGGAGGCCCGATCGCCGAGGGGAGCGGCGGACTCCACCGCCTCGAACCCCTTTTCCACCGGCACGGACTCCCCCGTGAGGGCGGACTCCTGAATGCGCAGGCTCTTCACCTCCAGCAGGCGCAGATCCGCCGGCACCCGGTCCCCCGAGGCGAGGAAGACGATATCGCCCGTCACCAGCTCCTCGGCGGGACTCTCCTGGCGCCGGCCCTCCCTTAGCACCTGGGCGCGGGGCGAGAGCAGGTCGCGGATCGCCTCCAGCGCCCGTTCCGCCTTGCCCTCCTGGAGATGCCCGATAATGGCGTTGATCACCACCACGCCGAAGATCACCCCGCTATCGACCCAATGGCCGAGCAGCGCGGTGATCGCGCCGGCGATCAAGAGCACGTAGATCAGCAGGTTGTGGAACTGCAGCAGGAACCGCATGAGCGGCCCCCGCCGTTTGGGCGGCGGGAGCAGGTTACGGCCGTCGCGCTCGAGGCGCCGGTTCACCTCGGCTTGGCTCAAACCCCCTTGCCGCTGACTGGCGAAGGCCTCCAGCGCCGCCGGCGCGGATTGGTCGTGCCAGGTGGCGGAACGGTCGATACTGTCGTCCCGATGCATGCCGGCGGTCTCGAAATCGCGTGGACGGGTGGACCCTCGCTGCCGGTGATGGCACCGCCTGGCAGCGAGGGGGGATGGGGCTGGGCCGTCTCAGACGGGGGGCAGCCACCAGAGCAAGCTACCCTCCTTGCAGACGTCGATCAAGCGGCTGCGGGCCGGTTACCCGTTGTCAGCGCCGGGTCACGAACAATCTTTGGTGCCAGCACCGATTGCCGTTGCCGGGCCCACCACAGAGGTGCTGCGGAACGCCCGCCGGCCGGCGCCCCGGCAGTCCACCGC
The DNA here is from genome assembly GCA_016880695.1 of Chromatiaceae bacterium. Classification (GTDB taxonomy): domain Bacteria; phylum Pseudomonadota; class Gammaproteobacteria; order Chromatiales; family Chromatiaceae; genus JAEHCY01. Next base: position 3,328 of record JAEHCY010000260.1, read on the forward strand.
GTCAGATCCGGGACAGGCCAGTCCGAATCGAGGGGGGATAAACGCCAAGCGCAGGCTCGCCCTGCGGGGTCGCTGACACGAGTCAGTGCGGAGAGGAAAAGTTGGCGCCCTCGACAGGACTCGAACCTGTGACCTACCGCTTAGGAGGCGATCGCTCTATCCGCTGAGCTACGAGGGCGGGAGCATGGCTCGGGTGGGAGACACCCGGCCAGGGAGGGACGGGATCGCCGCGGGCTTTCCCCTCGGCCCCGCCACC
>JAEHCY010000261.1 GCA_016880695.1 Chromatiaceae bacterium
GCCTCGTCGAGGGTCACCGCGTGTCCCAGCCGGCGTAGATGGTAAGCGGCGGAGAGCCCCGCGGGGCCGGACCCAATCACCAGGACCCGCTTGCCGGTCTCGGGTCGATCCGCCTCGATTCGCCAGCCGTGCTCGAGGGCCTTGTCGCCGAGAAACCGCTCCACCGCGTTGATCCCCACCGACTGGTCCAGCCGTCCCCGGTTACAGGCGCCCTCGCAGGTGTGGTAGCAGACCCGCCCCATGATGGCCGGGAGGGGGTTGTCCGCCATGAGCACCCGCCAGGCCCGTTCGTAGGCCCCTTCCTCGGCGTGAAACAGCCACTGCTGGATGTTCTCCCCCGCCGGACAGGTGGCGTTGCAGGGGGGCATGCGGTCGATGTAGACCGGGTGCAGGGTACGCCAGGAGCCGGTGTGGTTGCTGAGGCTAGAGCCCACATCCAGGGTGATGGCGAAGGGCTTTTTCATGCGCGGGACTCCTCCTCGCCCAGCAGACCGAAGCGGCGGATGTTGCGCTCCGCCATCGCCTGGATGCGCGCGATCACCTCCACCCGTTTGACCGGACGGAAGAGATGGGCGAAGCGCCTCTGGACCCCGAGGTACTCCTCCACCGGAACCCGCCGGCGAATGGTGCGTCGATCGGTGACCTCCCCGTGCTCGGCCTCGAACACCGGAAACAGGCCCGATTCGATGGCAAGCCGTGCCACCGCGATGGTGGCATGGGGCTCCGTCCCCCAACCGAGCGGGCAGGGCACCAGGATATGGATGTAGCGGGCGCCGCGCAGGCCCATGGCCCGGGTGACCTTGGCCTCGAGGTCGCGCAGATCGGCCACCGAGGCGGTGGCCACATAGGGAATGCCGTGGGCCATCGCGATCAGGGGCACGTTCTTCCCCTGGCCAAAGGTATTGCCGGGCTCGGTCCCCATCGCTGGGGTGGTCGCGGTGCGGGCCGCGGGTGGGGTGGCGGAGGAACGCTGCACCCCGGTGTTCATGTAGGCCTCGTTGTCGTAGCAGATGTAGAGCACATCGTCGTTGCGCTCGAACATCCCCGAGAGGCACCCAAAGCCGATGTCGGTGGTGCCGCCGTCGCCCCCCTGGGCCACCACCCGGACCTCCTCCCGGCCCTTGACCTTCATCGCCGCCGCCACTCCGGTGGCAACGGCCGCGGTGTTGCCGAACAAGGAATGGATCCAGGGGATTTGCCAGGAGGTCTGCGGGTAGGGGGTGGAGAACACCTCCAGGCAGCCGGTGGCGTTGCAGGCGATGAGCTGGTTGCGGGTCGCGCGCATGGCGGCATCGATGGCGTAGCGGGCCCCGAGGGCCTCGCCGCAGCCCTGGCAGGCGCGGTGACCGGAATTGAGCGAGTTGGTGCGCTCGAGGGCGGACTGCACCGTGCGCTCGGCCTCGTCGAGCAGCCGGTTGCCCACGGTGAAGGTACCCGTTTGGTAGAACTTGATGTGAGAGGTTCTCACCCGATGCCTCCTCTAGGCGCGTGGACGCTGGCGCTTCAGCCGATGTGATCGGCGACGATGCCGAGATCCCGCAGGATGTTTTCCGCCGTCGGTCCCGATCGGCGCTGGGTCTCCAGGCGTTCGATCTCACGATGCACCACGTCGTGGTTGAGATCGAGGAAGGTGACGTGGGTGAGCGCGCCCTTGTGCGCCTTGTGCAACAGCTCCCGCAGGGAGGCGCGGGTGATGGCGCGTCCACCGAGTCCCGCGATCACCGTGTGGCCGTGAACCTGCGCCCCCGATAGGGCCATGCGCACGTTGGTGGAGACGATGCCGCCGATGCCCACGGCGAGGGACTTCTCTAGCACCACCACCCGTTTGGCGTGCTGCACAGCCTGGCGCAGCGCCCGCATGGGGAACGGGCGAAACGAGCACAGACTCACCGAGCCGACGGGCATGCCCTCGTCGCGCAGCTCGTCGATGACGTCCTTGAGGGTGCCGTTGACCGAGCCGAGCGCCACCACCAGGGTCTCTGCCCCCTCGGTGCGATAGGAGCGCACCAGCCCTCCCGAACGGCGCCCGAACTGCTCGGCAAACTCCTCCGATAGCTCAGGGATCAGGCTGAGCGC
>JAEHCY010000262.1 GCA_016880695.1 Chromatiaceae bacterium
AAGCGGGCGCCCTCCTCCAGCAAGGCGATTTCAATCATCCCGCCGTCCTGCGCGAAGCCTGAATAGGCGCTGATGGTGAGCGTGCGGGGAAAGGTGTGCTGCTCCCTTGCCGCGTTCCAGCGCTGGCGCGAATCGACGTAAAGCACCTGGCAGTTGTCGTCGCGCCCGGCGAATTGGGCAACGACCAGCTCGCGGTTCCATACCCTGCGGCCGGAAAGCCCGGCCAGCGCCTCCGCCTGCCGTGGATCGCCGACCGCGATGCACAAGCGTATGGGCTCGGCATGGGCAATGGCATCAGGTGGAAACTCGGTGAACTTGAGGAAATTGAACACCATCGCTGCACGCAGGGATTGCTCGGTCGATATGTGCTGCGGCGTGGCCGGCAGGCTATGGCAGGCCAGCGCGGCCAGGAGGATGAGAGCCCGGGTGAATCGGCTCCTGATAAGAAAGTTCATCAGATCAGGCGCCGGCTAGAACCTGTAGCGCAATTCTGCATAAACGCTGCGCCGGGGCAATGGCAGGTTGGTGCGGAGGGCGGCGCTGTTGCTGTATTCCCGCGCATCCACGTCAAACAGGTTGCGTATGGAAGCGGCAAACTCCCAGTTGCTGCGCGGTGAATAACGCAAAGTGGTATCCACCAGGGTGTACGCATCCATTGGCAAACGGGGATCGCCGGGCTGAAGCGCGTGCTTGCCGATCCAGTTGGCCTGCACATTCCAGTTCAAGTTGGGCATGAACGCCCAGTCCGCGCGCAGGTAGGCATTCCGGTCGGGCACGGTGTTGTACGTGCTGTCATCGCGGTAGTTGAAGTTGCCGGAAATCCGCAGCGTTCTGCCTGCCTGCCACCTGGCCTCCAGTTCGACGCCGCGCGACGTGTTGTTGCCGATATTCTGGAACTGGTTCGACGCATCGGCAGCGATCAAGTCGGTCCGCTCGAACTGGTAAAGGTCAAGGCCCAGGGTCAGATCCCTGGTGGCCAGGTAGGAAAACATCAGATCCCAGGTCTGCGAGCGTTCCGGGGTGAGATTGGAGTTGGGCCGGCTGGCCGCGGTCAGCGCATAGAGCTCCAGATAGGAGGGCGCCCGGAACGCCTCGCCGTACAACAGCTTGGTCGTGAGCCTGTCCGTGTTCTGCCAGACCAGTGCCAGGCGTGGTGTCAACGCCCCACCGAAATCGGAGTAATGGTCGTAACGCACCCCGGCGGTCAGCTCCCAGTTATGCGCCAGGGTCCAGATATCCTGGAGAAACAGATAGCTTATCTGGCGGGTTTTTTCCGGCGCGAAGGCATAGGGGGTATCGGAAACATTGACCAGCGGCCCGCCGGCCGGGAGCGGGTTTCCGTCAGGTCCGATGCCCTTGTTGATGTATTGCTCGACGAGATACAGGTTATCCGAGCTGTATCCCCCGCCCAGGCGAATGGCATGGGTCCTGAAGCCGGTGTACAGGCCGCTGCCCTCGGCAACGAAGCCGCGTTCGGCCGATCTCATCCGGTTGATGAAACCGTCCGGATAGGTGCCGCTCGCATCCTTGAAACCAGGCGGATTTTCATAAAACCCGTTGCCCGAGGTGTAGTCGAGGTGAAGATAACGAAGCTCCCCATTCAGGCCCCAGTCCCTGGCAAACTCCGGATTGTCGTAGAACAGCTGAACGCTGGTGCGGCTGTCCCTCGCGCTGGTCTGCGGGTCCAGCACGGCAGCGCCGGTCAGGCCGATTTCGACATTGCTGTGGCGCAGGTAGTCGGCAAGCAGGCGCCAGTTGCCCCGCGCCATGGAGAAGCGGATATCCGTGCCATCCCAGCCGTAGCGGGCGTTGCCGGGCGCGTAGGAAACCTGGGTGCCGAAGGTATTGTCCTTGAGCGTCTGCCCGTCCGCCGGGATGAACGGGTTGTGGCCATCGGTATGCGACTGTTCAGCCGTCAAGCCGATATCGAAACCGTTCCAGTTCCCTCCGCCCTGCACCCAGGCTGCCTGCGTGTCAAAACTGCCGGCCCGCAGCCCGGCTTCGGATTGTTCGATCTTCCCGGCCGTCTTGGTGATGACGTTGATCACGCCGGCAGATGCGTCGGAGCCGAACAGGGCGGAGCCCGGGCCACGGATGATCTCGACCCGCTCGATCATGTTGGTCGTCAGCCCCTTCCAGAAAATGCTGGAGGACCACACCAGATCCTTCATGGGAACGTTGTTGACCATCAGCAGGGTGTGGGCGGTGGTGGCGCCACGAAACGTCACCTGCGGACGGAATCCGAACAGGTTGGCCTTGACGTAAATGCCGGGAATGGTTTGCAGAATTTCCGTGAGATTGGTCGCGCCGGTGGCCTTGATGTCCTCCGCCGTTATGACCGAGACCACGGACGGCGCCTTGGAAAGCGCCTGTTCGGTATTGGTGGAAATCCTGACCTTGGTTCTGGTCAGGTCTTCCAGGCTGAGTGACAGCAGATGATCCATTTCTGCGCCGCCATCGGCATGGGCGTTAAGCGCCAGAAACAGCCCCAGCAGCATTACCGGCTTGAATCTCTTCATGTTTCCCTCACCCCTTTGTGGTGGCGCTTCACTCGCCCTCCA
>JAEHCY010000263.1 GCA_016880695.1 Chromatiaceae bacterium
ACTTGCCGGGGGTTGACCACCGCCACGGGCAGGCCCAGGGCACACAGCTCGCTGGCGATCCAGGTCTCCAGACCGCCGGTGGCCTCCATCACGACGAGCGTGGGGGCCGCTTTGACAAGCCTCTGGCAGATCCCCTTCACGCCTGACTCGTCGTACTGTACAGGCAGCGTTTCGGTTTCCTGGTCGAGGTGCACATCCAGGGTGTGTTTGGCAACGTCGATACCGACGAAGCGCTCCTAAGGAAGCACTGATTTAATCGCAGCCCGATGCGACACCCGGCACAATATCGCTGATCCAGAACCCACGACTGCCGCGGCCGATGAAGACCCAGACGAGCTTTTCCGGCCTTGAGTACGCCGCCAAGAGGAAGCAGACGCGGCGGGACTGTTTTCTCGGCGACATCGACGCGGTGACCCCGTGGCGTGATCTGGTCGCAGTGATCGAACCGTTCTACCCGAAGGGTGAGCGCGGCCGGCCGCCCATTGGGGTGGAGCGCATGCTGCGCAGGTATGTCGCGCAGCAAGGCTTCGGCCTGGCGGACGAAGGCATCGAAGATGCGGTCTACAACAGCCCGGCGATCCGCCGCTTCGTCGGCATCGACCTGGCCCGCGAACCGCGCCCGATGCGACCACCGTGCCGGGCTTCCGCCGCCTGCTCGAGGAGCACGATCTCACCGCCTCGATCTTCAGCGCCATCAACGCCCACCTGGCCGATCGGGGCCGGCTGATGCGGCAAGGCACGATCGTGGACGCCACGATCCTCGCCGCCCCGAGCTCGACCAAGAACCGCGATCACGAACGCGACCCCGAGAGGCACCCGGCCAAGAAGGGCAACCAATGGCACTTCGGCAGGAAGGCCCACATCGGCGTGGACGCCGAGACGGGCCTGACCCACACCGTGGTGGGCACGGCCGCCAACGTCAACGATGTCACCCAGGCGCAGGCCCGGCTGTGCGGAGAGGAGACCGAGGTCTACGCGGATGCGGGCTACCCGGGGGTCGAGAAGCGCGAGGCGAACCTGGAGGTACCCGTCACCTGGCCTGTGGCGATGAAGCCGAGCAAGCGCAAAGCCTTGCCTGGCACGCCGCTGGGCGAGTTGCTGGAAAGGATCGAACAGGCCAGGGCGAGCATCCGCTCCAAGGTCGAGCCTCCCTTCCATGGGGTAAAGAACCTGTTCCGGCACAGGAAGACCCGTTACCGGGGACTGGACAAGAACACCAAGCAGCTGTTCAGCCTGTTCGGCCTGGCCAATCTGGTGCTGGCGCGCAAATGGTTGTTGGCGCCTGGCAGCCAAATTGCGTCCGTAGTTCGGTAAATGGGGGAAAATGCCCTTGGAAAAACGGGAAATCGGCCCTGATTTCGTCCCTCCACGACAGAAACTCCTTCGGAAATCGGATTTCCCGGCGTGTACAAGGGTCGGGTGGGGCATCAGGGGCATTTATTCAGTGCTTCCTTATTCTAAATAGCGATCGAGTTGAGACTAAATTATATTGTTCATGATGGGAAGGCATAAAGGAATTTCCCAATCGGGTGTTCGCAGACCTGGCCAGCGTGACGCATCAACTGGAATCCGGCTTTTCACGCCTTGCCGCCAACACCGAATCCGTACGCAGCATCACCGCTTGGCCGTGGCTTGTTAGTCTCAACTCGAACGCTCATTAGAGTGAGAAGAAGAA
>JAEHCY010000264.1 GCA_016880695.1 Chromatiaceae bacterium
GAGACCTCCACCGTCTGGCCAACGCTTAGGAGCTCGCTCGGGTGCTGGGTGCGGCCGAAGGCGAGCTCGCTCACATGGACCATGCCCTCGACGCCGCCGAGGTCGACGAAGGCGCCATAGTCCTTGAGCGCGGTTACGGTACCCGGCAGGACGGCGCCGACCTCGAGCCGGGCGCGGGTCTGTATAGCCCGCTCCTGTTGCTCGGCTTCCAGGAGAGCGCGGCGCGATACCACCAGATTGGTGTGCCGGCCGCCCTCGAACTGGGTGATGCGGAAGCTCAGACGCTGGCCGACCAGCTCCTGGAGGTCCTCAAGGTAGCGGATGTCGACCTGGGAGGCGGGACAAAAGGCGCGTTGGCCAGCGATCTGCACCTCGACGCCGCCCTTGGTCACCCCGGTGACCTGTCCCTCGACGGGGAGCTGGTTGCGGTAGGCATCCTCGATCTCGGCCAGCCCGTGCAGAGACCGGCTGTGCTGGCTGCCAAGCCGCAGGGTGCCGGTGGCCTCATCGCGGCCGCTCACGCTGGCCTCGATGGGGTCGCCGATGGCCACCCGCAGGTGGCCGTCCGCATCGATGAGCGCGGATGCCTCCATGACGCCCTCGGTTTTGCCGCCGAGATCGACCAGGACCTGATCGTCGTGGATGGCCACCACCGTGCCGCGCACCCGTTCTCCCGTCTGTGGCGGGCGCCTGGTCTTGCCCCCCTGCTGGCGCTCGAGCTCTTGGAGCAACGCGGTGAAATCTTCGGTCTCTTTCATCGTAGGGTGTCTCGTGTGGCGGGGGGGTGAAGAGTGCAAGGGGGTGTCCGCGGGGTTCTCCAGAACCCTCACCAAGCCAGTGCGCCCAGTTCCGGCCTGGGCTGCGAGGCCGGCGAAGGCTCGGGCGATGTGGATGCTCGAGCAGACCCGTCCTGCATGTGCCGGCATTATCGCAATGCAAGGGGCGTTTGTCCGTCGCGGCGAGCGCGCAGCGTCCGTTGGGAGCGGGAAGGCGCGGGGGAATCGCAGAGTCGCAAGGCCGTGGCCAATCCCTCGGAGGGCGGGGATGCGCCTTGGCGCCTCGATGTCGCCTACCCCAATTTCGGGTACCTTAGGCGCTGACCCTCGGTCGATGTCACATTTCAGAACCACGCCCCCACTTCGCCGGTCTGCCGGAAGCCGGAACCGGGGTGATCCAGGGTGATCCGGCAAGCTCTGGACACGGGCTTTCGCCGGACCGGCTCAGGTGCGCCCGATGGTTCGAGCTCAACGGACACCTGGTTCCCCGGCAGGTACTAACCCCAACCTTGATGGTGAAGATGCGAATCCTCGAATACATCAACCTTGATACCTCCGGAGTCGCTGCCGCCTATCGCAAGATTCGGGATGCCCTCGCGCGTGGTGACTTTGCCGCGGCGCAGGTCAAGAAGCTCACCGGTCTCGGCCATGGCAAGTTCTACCGTGCCCGGCTCAATGACACCGACCGATTGCTCTTTTCGCTGGTTCGCCAGGGTGAGGAGGTCTGTGCGCTGATGCTGGAGGTCATCCGCAACCACGACTACGACGGCTCCCGGTTTCTGCGCGGCGCGGCCATCGACGAGGCGAAGGTCCCGGACTGCACCGTGGCCGAGGCGCTGCCAGAGGCGCAGCCGGTGCGCTATCTGCACCCGGAGCGCGCCAGCATGCATCTCCTGGACAAGCCGCTCTCCTTCGACGATGCCCAGGAGGCCATCTATCGGCACCCGCCACCGCTCATCGTGGTCGGCAGTGCGGGGAGCGGCAAGACCGCACTGACCCTGGAGAAGCTCAAGCACGCCGAGGGCGAGGTGCTCTATGTCACCCACTCGGCCTTTCTCGCCCAGGGTGCCCGCGACCTCTACTACGCCAACGGCTTCGAGCACCGCGGGCAGGAGGCGGTGTTTCTCTCCTATCGGGAGTTCGTCGAGTCCATCCGCGTGCCAGCCGGGCGCGAGGCCACCTGGCGCGACTTCTCAGGCTGGTTCGTCCGGATGCGCCAGGCCTTCAAGGGCATCGACGGCCACCAAGCCTTCGAGGAGGTTCGCGGCGTGCTCGCGGCCGGCGCCGGCGGTGTGCTGTCGCGAGACGACTACCGTGCCCTGGGCATTCGCCAGTCCATCTTCCCCGCCGAGCAACGCGATGCCCTCTACGACCTGTTCGAGAAATACCGCGCCTGGCTGACGGATGCCAAGCTCTATGATCTCAACCTGGTTGCCCAGGAATGGCTGGCGCTCGCCGCCCCGCGCTATGACTTTGTCGTCATCGACGAGGTCCAGGACATCACCAATATCC
>JAEHCY010000265.1 GCA_016880695.1 Chromatiaceae bacterium
CTGTTGGGCTGGACCGGGCTGTTGGTGGTGGGTCTGGCCTACGAGGTGGTGCCCCTGTTCCAGCACACTCCGTCCTATCCCCGCTGGATGCGGCTTGGACTGATCGGGGGGCTGTTCGCGGCCTTGGGCCTGTGGTCCCTGGCCCTCGCCAGCTTGCGTCTGGGGGGTGGGGAGGCCTGGCGGTTGCTCCTCTGGGGAAGTGGCCTCGCCGTCTCGGGGGGGTTGCTGTCCTTCGCCCTGCCCACGCTGTGGCTCCAGCACCAGCGCAAGAAGTCTGAGTCCGGGGTGACCCTGTGGTACTGGCGTATCGGGATGCTGTGCCTGATCGCGGGGGCAGTGGGCGCCCCCTTCGCCCTGATGGGGGAGGGCGCATCCCCCTGGCTCGAGATCGCGGCGGCCTGGGTGCTGGTGGGCTTTGCCGTCTCGGTCATCAACGGCATGCTCTACAAGATTGTCCCCTTCCTGCTCTGGCTGCACCTGACGATTGCGTTTCAGGCCCAGGGACGCAGCCGCCGGGAGGTACCGGGCGTCAAGACCTTCCTCCCGGAGGGGCCCGCGCGGCTGCAGTTTGTGCTGCATCTGCTGGGGCTGACGCTGCTCTGCGCCGCCCTCGCACAGCCCGGTGATCTGCTGGCGGAGGCGGCCGCCCTTGTTCTGGGGGCCTCCTTCGGGCTCCTGGGCGGGAACCTGCTTTTCGCGCTTTGGCGGTATCGGAAGAAACGCGATTCGCGGCCGTCGCCGGCCGGCGGAGATCCCGGCGGTAGCAAGGGCTGAGGGCGGAGGGGCACAACTGCGCTGAAGTCCCGATCCTAGAGGTGGTGGTACACCCACCCGCCCGTTGCGGCTGCTACCTGGTGCCCATCAGGTTAATAGGTATCGGGATACCAGCAGCAGGATCACCGCCAGCTCGATCAACGCCAACCCCTTCCAGAAGGCCAGCGGATTGCGCTCGAGCAGCGGGCGGCGGCGCCCTTCGTTCACCAGCGCGGTGTTGGGTCGGGTCAGGTCGGTCACGAGCTCGGAGAGGGTCTCGTACCGCCTTAGGGGGTTGGGGTGGGTGGCCTTTTCCAGGGCGGCATCGATCCAATCGGGGACGGCGGGGTTGTACAGGCGGGCGGAGCGGTAGGTGAAACGCTTTCGGCGGGCCTCCTGGGGGCTGATCTCCCCGTAGGGCAGCCGGCCGGTGAACATCTCGTAGGCAATTACCCCCAGGGAGAAGATATCCGAGCGATTGGTGCCCGTCTCCCCCTTGAAGTACTCGGGGGCCGAGTAGCTGGCGGTACCCACGATGTGGTTGTGCTCCAGCACGGTCTGGGTCTCCACCAGCCCGGCGATGCGGGTGGAGCCGAAATCGATGAGCTTCAGGGTGTTGTTGCGATCGATCAGGATGTTGTCCGGCTTTAGGTCCCGGTGGATCATCTCCATCCGGTGCATGGCGCGCAGACCCCGGGCGATCTGATCCACACTCCCCCGAATTTGGGCGACGCCGGGGTTGGGGTGGTCCCGCATCCACTGCCGCAGGGTCTGCCCCTCGACGTACTCCACCAGGCTGTAGAGGAAGGTGCGCGGGTGGTCCGGGTGCTCGCGGACCCGGATCAGGTGCGGGGAGTCGAGCCGGCGTGCCACCCATTCCTCGTGCAGGAACAGGTCGATGTAGAGGGGGTCGTCACAGTAGTTCTGGGAGGGGGTCTTGATGACCAGTTTGCCCCGGTGAGGATCCAGGGTGTCTTCCGCAAGGTAGACCTGGCTGCGGGAGGTTGCGTTGAGCTCACGCAGGATGCGGTAGCCATCCAGCACCTGCCCCGCCTTTAGGTCGGGAGGGAAGGGCAGCTCGGTGAGCTGGTCGTAGAATTCGCCCTTGTCGGCCTGAGGTAGGGCGTCGATGCGGGCGATCTGGCAGGTGAGGTTGTCCTGGCTGCCCGCCTCGAGGGCGCGTTGGACGAGACTTTGTGCGCACCCTTGTGGGTCCTGGAGGCGAGCGTGCAGCATCTGCTCCAACACCTCGTCCGCCAAAACATCGTGCACCCCGTCCGTGGTCAGCAGGTAGCAGTCCCCCGGCTGCAACGCCTGGGTGCGGTAATCGACATCCAGCCGGGTGTCGATGCCCAAGGCGCGCGCCAGGTATTCGCGCTGCTCAGCGAGCTGGACCCGATGGTCGTTGGTGAGGCGTTCCAGGCTGCCATCACGCAGCCGGTAGATGCGGCTGTCGCCGACGTGGAAGAGGTAAGCGGTGCAGGACTTGAGGATCACTCCGCTGAAGGTGGTGGCCAAGCCGCAGTGGCCGGCAAATTGCCGCCGCCCCTCATGGTAGAGCCACTGGTTCAGCGCGCTCAGCACCTGGGTCGCGGCATGCTTGACCGACCAGGAATCCGGTGTGCTGAAGTAGTCGTCCAAGAACTGGTGCACCGCGATCTGGCTCGCCTCCTTAGCGCCCTCGCTGGCGCTGATCCCGTCGGCGATGGCGATACCGACGCCCTTGGCCCGGAGGGTGGCACCCTGCGGGACCATGGCCCCGTGGAAATCCTCGTTCCGCGGCTTGACCCCGGCGATCGAGCATTGTCCCAGGCTGATAGCGAGGTCTTTCGTCATGTTGGGTGGTGTCTCCCAAAAGCCGAGCCCCGCTGCGGCGGGGCTCGCTTCACGAGTGCAATGCCGGGAGTATAGTCAGGAATCCGCCTCCCACTCCGTGGATTCTCGCTCAGCGTCGCGGTGGGTGAGGGCACGCATCGGGACCTTGAGATCGGCCCCGACCCCCCGGGGGGCTCCGGAGCCCCCTCTCA